>CAYJGI010000080.1:937-3098 GCA_964369705.1 uncultured bacterium | reverse complement strand
GGGCGGTGTTTCTTTTTTTAATGCTTCGCAGAGGTTTAGAAAGCTGCTTTTGATATATTCTAAAGTAGAATCATTAAAGGAATGCATATAATCAGTCAAAAAAGTTATCTTTTTTTCTATTAAAGAATGATTGTCTTTTTGATTTTCTAAAAAATAGCCGAATCCCGAGGCCCAAAAATCCCAAGGAAAAGAAAGAGACAAGAATAAAAATCGCTTTTCGTCATCGTTTAAGTGAAAGTATTCTGTAATTTGGTATGCTTTTTGGCCACTTTCTTCACCTAAGTACATGATGAGTTTTGAAACATCATAAAACCGAAGGCCTTTTCCCGATTCGAAGAAGGAGATCGGTAAGTATTGACCGTTAAAAATCCTAATAAAACGATCTTTTTCTACATGGTGGAGGGAGAGGACGCTGTTTTTTGTATCGAGGTAATAATCGACAAAAGAAAGATCTTTTAAGGTTGTGATACACCACTGGGCCATCATCATACTCTGCTCTAAGTAGGAGCGATATGTTTTGTCGATGTTTTTATGACGAATGGATTCTTTAAAGTCAATCATATCTCTTAAAGAAATATCCATAACTTCTAGGATATTCTTGTGATGGGGTGCGTGGTCTACCTTACCATATTGGGATACGTTTTGTATCGTTCGTACAACTTCTGTTACATTGAAATCATCGCCTAAGACGACGGGGTTATCACCGGTGACTGCAAGTAGAATGTAAAAAACGTTGTTATATTCTATATATGTAAGAGACTCTCCGCTGAAATCACCCATTACAATCTTCGACAAAACGGGCCAAACATCAAAAAAACGATTCTTTTCTAAGGGATAAGCCACCAGTAAGTAATTCTTTTTTTCGGTTATGATAAGTGTAATTGTGTCAGTTAATTGGCAATAATCCACAATCTGATGATGAAACCCCATCATAATTGCAGTAAAATCTTTTGCAACCATAAATAATCTCCTTTTTGTTTTCAATATATGTACGTAATTTTATCTAAAGAACAAAAAAGGCTTTAATACAATGGAAGATAATAATAAAAAGATGATGACATCTAGCGTAGAAGGCGCAAAAATAATTTTTACGCAGTATATCATGTCAACAAAAAGTATGACCCACCACGTAAAATCAAAGCATCTTTTTTTGCTGTAGTTTTTTTGGTAATAGGGGGGCATAAAATCACCTCTTTATTCATTGTATTCAAAAAAACGCAAAATGTGCACCGGTTGTGATAAAAACAATGCTGTGTTACAATAACAAAAGAATATACTATATAGGTGAATCAATGAAAAAATCTATTATTACAAAGGCCGATCAGTGGTTAATCGGAATACTCTTAGCCATCAGTATTGCTGTGAGTTTGCTCATTGCGACACGTTTTGCCGGTTTTGGAGATACCACACTGATCGTTAAAGAAGGCGATGAAATACTGGGAGAATACACGCTATCGGAGGGTATCAGTCAGCGCTATGCTTTCCCACTGTCCGATGATCATCATGTGGAAGTATCCATAGAAGGCAAAGTAGTATCGATGCATACTTCAACCTGTAGAGATCAGCTTTGTGTTCACTCAGCGCCTATTGACCAACCCGGTGATATCATCGTCTGCTTACCCCTGCGTATTGTATTATCTATAGAAGGGGAGGAGGCGACGGATATTGATGGAACGACCCACTAAAAAAATAGCTGTTTTGTCTATGTTTCTGGCTTTCTCCTTAATCTTGGGCCTCTTAGAAAGAAGTATTGCCATACCTATCCCAATTCCCGGTGCAAAAATCGGTCTGTCTAATATTATGATTGTTGCCTGTCTTATGCTTTTTGGTTTTAAAGAAGCTGCTTTATTATCCATCGTAAAGAGTGTCATGCTATTGTCCTTAGGTGGAGCTTTTTCATCGCTACTTTACAGCTTATCGGGAGGTATTTTGTCCGTTATCATCATGTACTTCCTCAAGAAAACAGCCTACCCAAAAATTTCAATCATTGGCATCAGTGTATGTGGCGCCATATTTCATCAAGTGGGACAACTGGCCATGGCCTCTCTCTATATTCATACGTGGAATTTATTTATTTATTTTCCATACCTTTCGATTCTCAGTATTTTTACAGGTGTTTTTGTAGGTTTTGTAGCCTACTTTGCTTTAAAGATCGTAAGCC
>CAYJGI010000080.1:0-927 GCA_964369705.1 uncultured bacterium | reverse complement strand
GGCAATAAAAAAGAGTCTGTGTACAAAGTACACAGACTCTTATAATTGATAGAAAGATTAATCAAGGACAGTGGCAACTCTCTTCTTAACACGGTTAAAGAAGGCTTCTTTATTAATGATGGTTCTCTCATGGACACCTTCACCGATTTGGCCCAGTTCATCATATGCCACAACGGTGAAACGTAGTGCATGGCCATCGATATAGGTGAGCTCTGCTGTGACTGTAAGCGTCATACCGGATACGGTTGGTTGCGAATGGGTAAACTCGGTATAACGGCCGGCAGTGGTAAAACCGTCGGGGAGTAGGGGATCAACCGCTTGTACAGCAGCTTCGATCATGACGGCGGTGAGAACGGGGATAGGGAGCAAGTCATTGAGCTCTCCACTTCCATAATACTTTGCTGTATCTTTGGAAGTAATCTTCTTTTGGATCGTAGAGGTGACACCGACTTGAAGTTCGGGTATAGAAAAAGGTAATAAAATCATGAGATACACCAACTTTCTGATAAGATAATGATTTGTATTGCAAAAATACGGTTAAATAACGTACATACTTCGCTATCTATTATATCACAAAACGTAGAATTGTCATCCCTTTTATGGGGATTCACATTTTTTATTCTACTGCATATTGTGAAAAAAATGAATAAAAAAAACATTTTTTCAGAAAATAATCTTGAAAGGGTGTGAAAAGATGGATTTACAAAAAGTTGATTGGCATGATGACAAAACGGTAGACTTGATGCTATCCATTTATGAAGATTTAAAAAAGAACAGTGATTCAGAAAACGAAGAAATATTCGGTTATTTACAAAAAAACTTAATTAATTCCAAAAATTCTGACAATATATAGAATTAAATATAATTTTTTAAAATAATTGTAGACTTTTTGAAGTTTTTACTTTATAATATTTTTGTAAGAGTAAT
>CAYJGI010000079.1:4698-6193 GCA_964369705.1 uncultured bacterium | reverse complement strand
ACAGATAATCAAGAAGAATGGTTGAAAAGTGTTGTAGACCTACTTTCTGATTTTGAATAGACCTAAACAAATGAGCATAATAACAATAAAGAAGATGTCACAATCCGTGACATCTTCTTTATTTATCCATCGTCTTAATGGGATTTATTCTTTTGTTATGATAACCAGAGGTGCTCGATTAAGATTTTGGTACCAATGACGATGAGGATCAGCCCTCCAAAGAGGTTAAAGAATCGGTCGTACTTATCGCTTTGAAGCATCCTTCCCGTATAGACACCAATAAAAGAAAGAACAAAAGTCGTACATCCGATCATGATACAGGCAGTCATAATATCAATACGTAGTGCAGAAAAACTCACTCCAACGGCGAGAGCATCTATGCTTGTAGCAATGGCTAATGTGATGAGGATTTTGAGAGATGTGATGGCTAAAGGCGCACCCTCCTTAGAAAAGGCGTCGAGGACCATCTTACCGCCGATGAGGGCGAGGAGAATGAAGGCCACCCAGTGATCATAGGCAACGATAAGCTCGCTAAAGGAGCTTCCTAAGAGGTAACCCAGTAACGTCATACCAAACTGAAATAATCCAAAGGCTAAGGCACACCGAAGGGCCACCTTAAAGGGTGTTTTCTGGGCTGAGATGCCACAGGAGATGGATACGGCAAAGGCGTCCATGCTAAGACCAATGGCAGTAAAGAAGATGAAGGGAAGACTCATGGGGAATCCTTTCTGAATGGTGAAGGTTATGATATGGTTAAGGAGCTTTTCCTATTTGTTTTTGTTGTTATTTAAGTGTATGTGATCTTTTTGCTTTTTATCAAGGTTTTTATTCACCCTCAATCACAACGAGTAAACCAAAACCATTATAGCCCATATAAGATCGGTATGCAATGGATAAATAAATAAGCAGTGATAAAATACAAAAAAACAGCGAGATTTCGCTGTTTTTTGTAGTGTAAGGTGTCTATTATCTTTCTGACGATGTCACCCAATAAACATAATCATTAAAGGCTTCATCAAAATCGGTACCAACGTAGTTAAAGACGAGCCATTCACCTTCACCTAAAAGATAAAGTTTTCCGTTACTAGCATCCACATCGACAATAATCGATGCATCGAAGGCCTCTCTTGCTTCTACCAGTTCGTCGCCTTCTACGGCAGGGTAATGGAGATGAAGCTCATAAGTATCATCTTCTATCTTAGTGGTACGCTCCCAAAAAGCTGCGGGGAGTCCTTCGCTTTCCCACCAAGCCTCATGAAACATCAATTCGCCGCCATCTCTCCTTGAAAACTGCAGAAAATAATTACTGCTTTCGTGATTCCAATAACCTTCTAAGTCTTCAAGAACCTTTTGAGTCAGCGCATTACCGTTAAAGTGGGTATCTTCTAATTCCTGGGATTGCTGGAAATAGGCATTGGAGGCGCCGTCAAGATCCTTACCGGCGTACTCAAAATTAAAAACGCCATCTTCTGATTCAAAATAGAGGATTTCGTCC
>CAYJGI010000079.1:3844-4688 GCA_964369705.1 uncultured bacterium | reverse complement strand
GTAAAAGTAACGGAAGAATCGAAGGCATCTCTCGCATCAAAAAGCTCATCACCTTTTATGGCAGGGAAATGGAGATGGAACTCATAAACGTTATCGCCCAATTCCGTTGTATCTACCCAATAAGCCGGGGGGGTTCCTTCGCTCTCCCACCAGCCTTCTTGATACATCAATTCACCTACATCGTTTTTAGTGAAATGAATAAAATAATTGCTACTATCGTGATTCCAGAAGCCTTCCAAGCTCTCAAAAAGCGTCTCTGTTAAAGCCGATGGGTCCTCTGAATCATTGTCGGTGTTTTCTGTCTGATCGGAGGGGTCTTTTTGTTCTGTGGGATCTGCTTGATCCTCTTCACTATCTTCTCCTTCGTTATCCTTTGAATCATCGTTTTCTTGTGGATTCTCGGTATCGCCCTCTTGATCTCTTTCTTCAGGTGGAATTGAAGCTTCTTCACCCTGAGCACACCCCGATAGAAAAAATAACATAAGAATCACCAGAAAGTAGCATAATCCTTTTTTCATACTGTTGTCCTCCTATGTAACTTTAATTTTGATTCATTCTTTAGAAACGGCCGCCGCCTCTACCGCCACTACTACTACCACGGCTACTGCTACCACCACCACTGCTACTGTTTGATTTTGGTTTTGCCGTTCTTGTGGTACGCTCATACAAGAATCGATCGTGGCTACCTTCTAAGAGGAAAGAACCGTCTTTAACGTAGTTTTTGGCTTCTTTTTGGATGCGGGCAGTGTTCATTTTGGACTTCATAATACCTGTCACAATAAAGGCAATAATGAGCCCTCCAATAAGACCGATTAATAGGGCAGTACCATAGTCACCGGCCGTT
>CAYJGI010000079.1:0-3834 GCA_964369705.1 uncultured bacterium | reverse complement strand
TCTTCTGTGATTACCGCGGCCCCACTTTCAAGTAGGATTAATTCGTCTTCCACAAGGAAGATATAAAAATCAAATCCATCATAATATTCGGCGTCGGAGAGGTAGTCTACAATAAACTCATCGACTAGGCTTAAGAAAATATCACTGGCCACATAATAACCGTAACCTCTGCCGATGGTAAAGTACTCTCTTGCCTCCATATCTAAGGCAAAGATGATTCCATCGCGATCTAAGTCTAGGGATTCGTGATACTCTGCATAATCTTCTAAGGAATAGCCCTCTGTATCGTTAGTCGTTAGGAACGTAATATCAAAATCATAGGCAGTCCTGATGGCTTCGATGGCTACAGCAAGCTGCATTTCTTCTTCTTCCGTTAGTAAGTCTGCATCATCAACCACAGGAAGGCTTGCAGCCATGAGATTCATGGAGAACAGAACGGAGAGGAGCATAACAATGAGTAAAACGGCTATTTTTCTTTTCATGATCTTTCTCCTCCTATAAGAATAGCAAGCTAATCGCTGCAATTGGAATCATAGCGGCTACGGTAAGGCCGATGCGCCATTTTAATAATTTACCTTTGTCAATGGGCAATTCTCCTGCCACTTGCCCGCTTTGGCCATTAATGGCGAATTGATACATCTTTCCTTCATAAGTGGTATTGAGCATCCACACCGGCAGTAATGCGTACTTGATATCATCTCCACTCATACGTAAAGAAGCATTCTTTTTGGTGACTGTGGAATATCCAATGACAGTATCTTTAAAGGCAGATTCAGTGGAAGCAAGTACTCGATTATTGGCCCTCTCCGTAGATTCTTCTACGCTCACATCAAACTTATCGGCAAAGTAGCCTGCCATGTACATGGGGCTAAATTCGGCGAGGTGGGTATAATCAAAGGGCTCAATTCCATCCATATAACGATCATCCATTTTGGTGGAGGCATCGACGGGAATCTGGTGAAAGCCGAGTTGACCACTTCTGTAAACGTCGTAATATTCGGTGCAGGTATAATTGTAATCGCTATCACTCCAGCGCCTTACTTTGGTGGCATTAAAAGAGATGGCACCCTCACCGGTACAACTAAAGAGCCAGAAGGGGACATACATACCTTTGATTTTTGATAAACGATTTCCCTTTGTGAAGGAGTCGGGAAGAAGGGGCTTCTTCTTATAAAAATTACGAAGCATTTCTTCTGCCTTCTCTTGATTGATTTGAAAGGGGATGACCACATCGGGGGTAACCATACCACTGATATTATCTTGCATGACGATGGGATTGCCACAGTACATACATTCCGTGGCTACCGTATGGCTATCGGAGACGACTTCTGCACCGCAAGAAGTACAGGAGAAGCCGTATTGATCTTCCATGACCGGCTTTTCTTTGACGTAGCCTTCGACGTTCCAATCGATTTCTTGCACATCTTCTGTGACGGTTTCTTCTGGATTTTCTGTCTTAAAAGTATCTTCAGGAAACTCACTATCGCAAGAATCACAGATGAGTAGTTGTTTTTCCGCACTGTAATGAAGAGGCGCTCCACAGGCGGGGCATTGGTATTTTAACATTTCTTCAGACATATTGGGACCTCCATTCTCTCTATGATTTATTTGATATCCTCATCATCGAACTTATCGCCACACTCAGGGCAGAACTTAGGCGGATTTGCAGGATCTTCCGGTTCAAAACCACACTTATCGCAGGCATATAAAGGTGCTTCCGCCGGTTTTTTGCTTCCGCAATCGGAGCAGAATTTGCCCTTATTGGTTTTGCCGCAGGAGCAGGCCCAGCCTTTTTGATCCTGGGGTTTTGGTGTACCGCACTCATCGCAGAATTTACCGGTATTACCGGCATTGCCGCAACTACAAGCCCAACCGGTAGGAGGTGCTGTTTGTTGTGGTTGTTGCTGCTGATATCCTTGTTGAGGTTGCTGTTGTTGACCCATGGCAAATAAATTGTTGGCGTTCATGCCACCTGCACCTTGAGCCATATTCATTCCCAAAAAGCCCATCATTGCACCACCGCCACCTTCGTTGGCTGCCGCAGATTGCATGGCTTCTGCTTGGGCGCCCACAAGATGGGCTGCCGCCATGGTGGGGTTGCGTAGGATTGCATTTTTTTGCATTTCTTTAATCATGGCTTCATCTTCTTCCGATGCTTTAACGGAGGAGATACCAAAGGAGTGGATTTCGATTCCACGGAGTTCGCCCCATTGCTTAGAGAGTAGCTCATTTAATGCTGTGGCCATCTCAACGGTATGACCGGGGAGCATACTGTAACGAATACCCATGGCAGAGATTTTGGCGAAGGCCGGTTGCAGTGCCGTCATTAGTTCACTCTTTAGCTGGCCATCGATGGTACCTCTGTTGTAATCATCGGCGATATTACCGCAAACATTGGTATAAAAGAGCATGGGATCGATAATCTTGTATGAATATTCACCGTGACAGCGGATCGAGATATCAATATCGAGGCCGATATTTTGATCGACAACACGGAAGGGGATGGGGCTTGGAGTGCCATACTTATTCCCCATGATTTCTTTCGTATTAAAGTAGTAGATACGCTGATCTTTACCCGGTTGTCCACCGAAGGTAAAACGCTTGCCAATATTCTTAAAGGTATCGACGATATTCTTACCTAATTCGCCACTAAAGAGGGAAGGTTCTGTGGAAGTATCGTATGTAAATTCACCGGGCTCAGCGCAGATTTCTGCCACAAGACCGTTGTCTACAATAATCATACATTGACCGTCGGCTACGGCAATGACAGATCCGTTTGAGATCACATTATCTTCGCCCTTCGTGTTAGAGCTTCTGCCGGAAGTTCTTTTCTGACCTTTACTCACAAGGATGTCGCTGGAGAGCGACTCACAGTAAAAATACTCTTTCCATTGATCGGCTAAGACGCCACCTGTTGCACCAAAAGCTGCTTTAATTAGACCCATAATGAATACCTTCTTTCTTTTATTATCTTTTTGAATGAAATACAACATTATTATACCAAAAAATAAGAAAAAGACCAATGTGCCATACGGCACATTGGTAAAAAAATAGTGCCAAAAAGGCACTACAAAATCAAAACAAATGATGTTGTAAAAATAGAAAGATGTTTTTTTGTTTTAGCGTTCGTTATTTGGAGGATTATAATGATGATTAAGCCCAAGGATCTTGGCTTTTTGGTTTTCTAATATCGGGTAACAGTAAGTATTCCCACAAGAACCATTGGCTCGTCGATTCTTTTTGGCGAAGTTTTACCCCTCTTAAGCTATCGGCACCGCCGGACTTAAGAAAGAGTTGTAAATAGCCTTCGTTTAAGAGGTCTTCACTGTGGGAAGTCTGGATCACTTCCACCGTATAGGGCTCTTCGGGCTCGTACCCATTCTCTGGCGTAGCGCCCTTAAAGTAAGAAGCTGCCAGGTATTCTTTGCCGGCAAAACGATCTCTCAAAAACTGGATTTCGTACGCCGTAAGGGGTCTTGGTCCTTTGAGATAGTTTAGCATCTCTATGGATAAATCTTTGTTAATGGGATACATACATAGTGCTACAACGGTAAGGGCCACCGTTTTGCTTGGGTCCTTAAGGTCGGCACCATCCATATCGGTGAATTCCGCCATGGTCGTCGGTAGCGTAGCTAATGTCACGGTTACCGACTGGTTTTGTGTTGCAGTGAGTCCCATTAAATCTTTGTTTTTTTCTACTTCTTTTTTGAGCTTATCAAAAAAACCCATAGGATCCTCTCCTTTATCTTTTTTTATTGATTAATATCATAGTAAGCCAAAAAAAAGATAAATAAAATGTGCCAAAAGGCACATTTTATTGAAACATTCCACCTA
>CAYJGI010000078.1:2752-6324 GCA_964369705.1 uncultured bacterium | reverse complement strand
AAATGGCGAAAAAAATAGCTCAATTCATAAAAAAATACAGCATATTAACCATCGGCGTTTTTCTACTTGCTATATCGTTAAGCAGTTTTCTCATTCCCAATAAACTGGTAACAGGCGGAGTCTCCGGCATTGGTACTTTAATTTACTATACATTTGACATTCCCGTGTCCATGACCAACTTAGCCCTTAATATTCCCCTCTTTTTGTTTGGATTAAAAATCTTTGGAAAACGATTTACACTGAATACGTTTTTTTGTACGATGCTGCTTTCGTTTTTCTTAGAGATTACAGAGGGCTGGACAATTATAGAGGGTGATTTATTACTAAGCGCTGTTTTTGGTGGGATCCTCGGTGGTGTTGGCCTTGGAATTTGTTTTAAAGAAGGCAGTACCACCGGTGGCACAGATCTCTTAGCAGGTATTATGAGGCACTATCTACCGAGGCTGTCCATGGGAAAGCTGATTTTAGTCATTGACGGCATTGTGGTATTAGCTTCCGTCTTTATATTTGATATTTCCCATGCTTTTTATGGCATTATTGGGATTTATATCACCAGCAAAGCCATTGATTTTGTACAGATGGGTACAGAGAGTAGCCGTACTTGTCTTATTATATCGGACAGAGCCAGAGAAATCGGAGATCATATCATGGAAGTCCTCGATCGAGGCGTCACGTATCTGGAAGGGTATGGTGGATACGAATTTACCCACAAGCTGGTGGTTCTTTGTGCCATCCCAAGAAAACAAGCCACCCTTCTGATTAAGATTGTCCACGAAATCGACCCCAATGCTTTTACTATCATTAATGACTCCCACGAAGTCTACGGTGAAGGCTTTATGATCCATCGTCAAAAAATAAAAAAAGCATAAATAACCATAATGTACCAAAATTGACTAATATTTCCTAGGAAAAGAGAACCCAATATCAAAACCGTAAAAAACGGCTTGGATATTGGGTTTTTTTGTATTTCATAAAAAAATCAAATAAAAATAAGCAATTATTTTGGAAAAAAACAGAGGAATTTTATATCATTTATGATATAATTAATAAGAATATGTAGCTTTAGGAGGTATTAAATGATTGAATTCACGAATGTGACACATAAGTACCCAAGTGGCCACATTGCATTAGATGACTTTACAACTCGTATTAATAATGGCGAGTTCGTCTTTTTAGTTGGTAAAAGTGGTGCAGGTAAATCCACTTTATTAAAAATGCTCATTAGAGAAATCACCCCCCAAAAAGGCTCCATCATGGTGGATGATCGTAACATTGTACGATTTAGAAGGCGCAAAGTGCCTATCTTAAGACGTAATTTTGGCTTTGTGTTTCAAGATTATCGTCTTTTGCCCAATAAGACCGTCTTTGAGAATGTGGCTTTTGCTGCGGAAGTTTTAGGGACAAGCACCAAAGAGATTAAGCGACGGGTCCCTGAGATCCTAACTCAGGTCGGCTTAGAAGGCAAAGAAAACCGATTCCCAAGGGAATTATCCGGTGGTGAAGCCCAGCGTGTTGCCATTGCCAGGGCAATTATTAATAATCCCACGTATCTCCTAGCCGATGAACCCACAGGCAACTTAGATCCTAAAATGAAGCAAGAGATTATGGATCTGTTTTTGAAAATTAACTTAACGGGAACAACCATTATCGTTGCCACCCACGAAAAAGAAATCGTAAACAGTATGCAAAAGAGAGTACAGGGGGATTATGACGATGATTTTTCGATCATTTAAGCGCTTCATTGTAGAAGCTTTTAAAGGCATTAAGCGTAATGCCCTCATGTCCATGGCCAGTATTGGCGCCGTGTTCTTTACCCTTTTGCTCCTTGCCATTGTACTACTCATTAACCTCAATATCAATTACGTCATTGAAGATGTGGAAAATCAGCTGGAAATTGCCGTCTACATCTTAGATGAAGTACCGGAAGAAAACATAGAACAAATGGTAGCAGATACCAAAAACATCAGCAATGTCACAGATGTCGTGTATGTATCGAAGGAAGAAGCACTCCAAATGATGAACGATCGCATGGGGGGAGAGTCGGCAGCCCTACTGGAATCCATTGATGGAGAGAATAATCCACTACCAAGATTCTTACGGGTCAAAGTATCAGAGCCGGAAAGCATTAATCCCGTCGCCGAAAAGATCGAACGAATGGACGGCATTGAGCGCGTTGTATACGGTCAAGGTGAAGTAGATACCCTACTCAACCTTACGGGGCTTATCAGCTCAGGAGGTATGGCGCTCATGATTTTCTTAGGCTTTGTATCTGTTTTTATTATTAATAACACCATTAAGCTCACGGTAGCCTCAAGAAGAACAGAAATCAGTATTATGCGTTACGTGGGTGCTAAGGGTTCGTATATCGGAATGCCTTTCTTACTAGAGGGCGTGCTCATTGGCTTTATCGGTTCCATCTTTGCCATGGTGATTATTTACTTCGGATACGATTATGTACTGCGTTTTACAACGGAGGAAATCCCTCTATTCTCACTCATGCCTTTAGCCATGGGTATTCCAAGACTACTATTATATATTGTTTTAGGCGGCGCATTATTAGGTGGCCTAGGCAGTGTGATGTCCCTTAGAAAATACCTCAAAGTATAATAAGAAGGAGCGTATTATGTCACAAACAGCAAAAAGAAGAATTTGTCTTTTCATTGCCATTATGTTTGCTTTAGCCATCGTGATTGGTGGATTCAGCGGCTTATTCCTCGGTGCAAAATCAGAACTTGAAGAAGCACGGGATGATTTAGATGATATTAACAGCGAAATGAAAGATGTTACGAATGCATTAAAATCGGCAGAAGAAAACTATAAGCAGCTACAACAAGAACTAAAGAATATTAATCTGTCCCTTCAAGAGACGCAAGCAGCCTACGATACGATTGTCAGCGAACTCCTTACGGTGCAGACAGAGCAAGCAGCTCAAGAAGCCCTTCTCAGTGAGCAAGAGCTTAAGCTGGAAGAACAGACAGAGCAGTTTAATGCCAGAGTGAGAAGTAGTTTTATTCAAGGTAATATTTCTTACTTAGAAGTCCTTCTTAACAGCGAAGATTACTTTGAGTTTTTGACCATGATGGATATGGTACAAAGTCTCCTTGATTATGATGCCAATATCATCGAAGCCATGGAACAAACAAAGGCTGAGATTACAGCCATCCGTGATGAACTGAATGCAAAGGCAGAAGAAATCACCTCCCTTAAAGGTGCTTTAGAGATTCGGCAGACGGAGATTTCGGTAGAACAAACAAAACATCAGCAACTAACCAGTGAAGCTGCCGATCAAAAAGAAGCCATTGAAAAAGAATTAGAACAATTAGAAAAAGAATCGCAGGAATTCGAAGCGCTGATTAAAAGACTGCAGGCAACGAGCTCCGGCGGATACGTTGGTACCGGTGAGATGTTATGGCCGCTGCCTTCTTCTAAGAATTTGACTTCCGATTATGGAATGCGTATGCACCCGATTCTAAACGTGTATAAGATGCATACCGGTATCGATATCGGAGCGCCAAAGGGCGCCCCTATTGTATCAGCAGAAGCAGGGACTGTGATTTTTGTGGGATCTACCA
>CAYJGI010000078.1:0-2742 GCA_964369705.1 uncultured bacterium | reverse complement strand
GTAATACGGTTATTGTGGACAACGGCGGTGGAATCAGCACCTTATATGCCCACATGTCTAAATTCTCCGTATCAGAGGGCGATAAAGTTACAAAAGGACAAAAACTAGGCGAGATTGGATCCACCGGTTACTCAACGGGCAATCACCTTCACTTTGAAGTCCGCAAGGACGGCGATGACGTCAATCCTTGGGATTGGGTGAATTTTGGTTAATAAGGTTACATAAAATATAAAAAACGGGCAGAAAGCCCGTTTTTTTGTGTTTTATTTTGTTTTTTTGGCATAGGCTTTAAAAAAAGCAAAATGCTTAAAATAGAAGGAGGCACACCGGTGATGCCACAGTTCTTAAATTTCTTCATCGTATATGGCCAATCGATTCTGATGTTACTGCTCAATCCCATTTTGTGGCTTCTTTTTTTTCTCCTTTTTGTCCCCTTGTCCAAATCAAAAAATCACTTACGACATGACAAAAAGGAACAAAACAAGATCCTCAAAAGATCGATTACTTTATCTCTCCTCCTTGGTATTGTAGGTGGATTTTTTTTGCTACTGCTTGGGATTAACGTCGTTGAGAGCACGGGGTTTTATTGGGTATTGCCTTTATCTCTTTTGTTTTCTTTGATTAAAAGCCGATGGGTGTGCTTTTCTTATGGGACGGGGATTCTATTATTGTTACAGTCTTTTCTTCCTTTGGGTAGTTTTGGCAGTGAGAGTTTGTTGTTTATTACGGGCATACTACATATTTTAGAAGGTTTTTTGGTTTTTTTTGATGGTCACTCCAATATCAAACCCCTCTATATTCGCCGCAACAATGAAGTAGTTGGCGCCTTTCAATTAGAAAAAACATGGATGATTCCTCTTTGTACATTATTTGTTGAAGGTTTGTTACTGCACAGCATTTTTCCCATGCCCCATTGGTGGGTACCCCAAACGATGATGGATGCATATACTGGCAATATCTATTTAACAATGCTCTTTTCCGTGGGGGCTCTTACCTTTCGTTTTCAGACAACGTCACTGGCATTAAAGAAAGAAACAAGGCGCATTTCCATGTATCTTATTGGTTACGGTATTATCGTTATTCTCTTTGGAAAAATCCTTCAAAATTACGAATTTTTGTTACCTTTTGCAGGGTTATTCGTTATTTTGGGCCATGAAGGGATTTTGTGGCTTGGTAGAGGTCATCAAAATCAAAAAGCCATGCAAAACGGCTCATCGGGTATTGGAATACTCTGGGTAGAAAAAGAGAGTCTGGCGGATCACCTAGGTCTTAAGTCCGGTGATTACTTAGTGGAGTGCAATGGACTCATGCTCTACCAAAAAAAAGATTTTGACAAAAGCATACAGCGTAACACCGAAGAGGTCGTACTGGTGATTAAGGATCACAATGGGAAAGAAAGAATGGTTACCGTGGATAAAATCAATGCTTTTGGCGCTTTTTTTGCTCCCGATGCCGATGATTTTGTGCAATCGGTGGATATGCAAGATGGATTATTGCTCTCATGGTTTAAGACAAGGAGGAGGCTTTTGAATGAAAGATAGTACACAGTATTTTTTAAGTGGGAATACGGCGGAAGGTTTTTACAGTCTTTGGGAAGAAAACATTAAAGATCTTACCAAACTGATCATTCTTAAAGGAGGGCCGGGCACAGGAAAAAGCTCAATGATGAAAGCTTTTGCGAAGGCGGCAAAAAGCAGAGGCTTTGAGGTAGAACTCATATGGTGCTCCTCCGATGCCGATTCTTTAGACGGTGTTATTATTAGAGATTTGAATATGGGTATCATGGATGGCACGGCGCCTCACATGAGGGATCCTAAGTTTCCCGGTGTGGTGGAAGAAATTATGAATTTAGGCGATTTTTGGGATGTTGAAGCATTACAAAAAGAGGGCGATGCCATCATAAAAACCACCCAAGAAAACAGCGGTTTTTTTACTTTAGCCTATGATGAGTTTCAAAAAGCAAAAAACCACTACGATGAGATTCAAAGTATTCTAAATCACTGTATGGATATGGATGAAATCTACAGCCTCATCGATGAATACTTGAAGGGTCTCAATCAAAAAATTATGCCTAAAAGCACTAAAGGGAAGCGGATCATGCGTTTTGCATCTGCCAATACCAATAAGGGGAATATCCATTTTTTTGATGAATTGTTTAGTAGCGCCAAAGAGCGACTCATCTTAAAAGGCAAGGGAAACAAAGGCAAATCCATCTTTATGCAAGATGTAGCCGACTTCTATTTAGCCAAGGGATACGATGTGATCCATTATCCTTGTAGTTTTGATCCTGAGAGTTATGATGCCATTATGATTCCAGAGGTAGAGGCCGTTATCTTAGATGGCAGTGGCCCTCAAGTCTTAAAAACAAAGGCAGAAGACAGCATACTGGATCTCTCCATCTATATGGACAAAAAAATCTATAACGACAGTAAAGAACTCCTAGAGCTCGTTGAAAACGAGTATAAAACCCATTACGATAAGGGACTGCTCTATATAAGAGAAGCAAAAAACATCCATGATATCTTAGAAATGTATTATATCAAAGCCATGGATTTTGACGGGGTGGAGCGATTATCAAACGAACTCATAGAAGAGTTCTTACCGTATTAACAAACAATCCAAAAAACCAATCTTCACTTCCACACTTTTCTATTTTTTCCAAAAAAGTCTTGGTGCAAAACCAAGACTTTTTTTGTGATTTATGGTATGCTAATAAGGGAACTTTTACCCTTAAACAAAGCG
>CAYJGI010000077.1:1625-6515 GCA_964369705.1 uncultured bacterium | reverse complement strand
ATGAAGATTGAGAGAGCTTTGCAAGAAAAGGTCTTATCTACCGAAAGGGCTATGGCTAAACATACTTTAAGCTTCTTAACAAAGCCCGTTAAAGATGCTTTTAAAGGTGAAGAAGAGGTTTTGGATTTTATACACAAAGTCGAACAAGATGTCTTAAATCGTATTGACCTTTTTAGACCCAGTGATAAGAAGGAAGCCCTTGATTTTACCCAGCTTTACGGTGTCAATGTCATGGTCTCCCATACAAGCCAAAAAAGCGCCCCCGTTGTTTTTGAATTAAATCCCACTTTTGCAAACCTTTTTGGTACCATTGAGTATACGCTCATCAATAATGTCCCCATGGCAAACCATATGTCCATCTACCCCGGTGCCTTTCACCGTGCCAATGGCGGTTATTTGATTTTGCAAGCGCAAGATCTCTTAAAGAGCAGCGTCCTTTGGGACTTTTTTAAGAAAACAATCCTCTCAAAGAATCTTACCATTGAGATGCCACAACTCACGGGACAGCTTCCCAGCAAATCACAATTAAAACCAGAATCGGCACCCCTTGACGTCAAAGTAATTCTCATTGGTACCGAGTATATGAGCTACCGCCTCTATGCCCAAGATGAAGAATTCAGAAAACTCTTCAAAGTCAGAGCGCAGTTCCAAAGTGATATTGAGCGAACAGAAGATCACGTGATGCAGCTTTGTAGGTTTATTAATGCCCATAAAGAGCGGGAAAACCTCCTGGATTTTGATGCCACTGCCGTTGCAAAACTCATAGAATTTAATAGCAGACTTGCAGATCACCAACAAAAATTCAGTACCGAGTTTAATTCTTTTATTGATGTGATTTACGAGTCCAGCTTAAGGGCCAAGATGATGGGTGATCCCATTGTTACCCATCGCCACGTTGAAATCGCCAGAGAAGAAAAAAGAGAGCGCAGTAACCTCTACGAAGAAAAATCACTGGATCAGATCATGAACGGTCAAAGCCTTGTAGATGTATCCGGCGATAAAGTGGGTCAAATCAATGGACTCACCGTCCTTCACTTCAGCGACTACGTCTTCGGTCAGCCCACAAGAATCACAGTCAGCACCGGTGCCGGCCAAAAAGGCATTATGAATATAGAAAAAGAAGTGGAATTAAGCGGTGCCATCCATAGTAAAGGCGTCTATATCCTAACGGGATACCTGACAGAAAAATTCGGCAGAGATTTTCCCCTTACATTAAGTGCCCATATTGCCTTTGAGCAAACGTACGGTGGTGTCGATGGTGATAGTGCCAGCAGTACCGAACTTTATGCATTATTAAGTAGCATCTCTGGAATCCCGATTCATCAAGGCATTGCCGTCACGGGAAGCGTCAATCAAAAAGGCGAAATCCAGCCCATTGGCGGTGTCAACGAAAAAATCGAAGGATTCTTTAAAGTCTGCAAAGCCAAAGGTTTTACCGGTGACCAAGGATGCATGATCCCCATCCAGAACGTACAAAACCTAATGCTTCACGAAGAGGTCGTAAAAGCTTGTGAAGAAGGATATTTTAGCATTTATGCCGTCTCGAATATCGAAGAAGGTCTTGAGATTCTTACCGGCGTTAAAGCCATAGAATGGACTGATTCTATGGAGCTCACCAAGGACTGTATCTATGGTAAAGTCATGGCGCAATTAGAGAAGTGGCATTTAGCAGAACAAAACTTAGAAGAAGTCACAGAAGATACGATTGACCTCCCTTCTCCTGATCCTATGGATCCTAATACCACTGTCACAACATAGAACGTGCATTCTAAAAAAACATTTCAACCTAAATAAAAGAAGCAATGTATTTTTACATTGCTTCTTTTTTGATTTTTTCTTTGATATTGTGGTGTGTTGATTCCTTCTTCTTACAAAAGGATCAATACGCTTCCCCTACTTCATTTCATTCCAGAAGGAAATTTCTTCTAAAGAAAACTTCGGTACGTGATAGTTTCCTTCATCGTCTTTGTAATACTCAATATGGCCATTGTAGGGCTCTGTCACATTCTGCTCTTTCGGATAACCCAGTGCAACCACACTGCTGATGGTATATTGATCGCCAATGGCAAAAAGGCTTCGTACTTCTGCTCTTTTGACATTCTTAAGCCACGCACTTCCTATACCATAGCTTAAAGCAGCCAGCATTAAGTTCTCAATTGCGGCACCGGCGTCGGCTTCCGTTAGATTGCTTTTTTCCTCATCTGTTAAGATGACGACGTAAGCGGTAGGCTCCTCTCCCGGTTTTGGATTTCCTTCCGGCTGAATATATCCCGCCCATCCCACATTTTGAAACATCGCCTTAACGAGGTCTTCCCGATCCACAACCAAAAAAGCCCAAGGCTGAAGGTTTTTTCCACTGGGAGCTAGTCTTGCGCAGTCAATGATGTCTTGTAGGATTTCTCTTTTGATCGGTTTTTGATCGAACTTGCGAATGGTTCTTCTTTGCTTAATGATATCAATCAGATTCATAGGTCTCTCCTTATTGGTTTTTTAGGGGATTTCTTTCAGCCTTTTTACTAAGACTTCGGCGATTTTTTCGTCGAAGAGGAGTGGTTTTGCCACAGTGACTTTAAGGTCTTTATATATTTCTTGAAGGTTTTGTACCTCTTTCGGAATCTTGACTTCCGTATAATACCCTTCATTCAGAAAGAAGGGTAAGAGAGTCAGTTTTGTCATGCCTTCCGGAAGTAGCGCTTCTACCGCCTCTTCCAGTGAAGCTCCATCACCTTCTAAGAAAGCTTTCTCGATGTAAGGTGTCTGCAAGAGGTTTTTTAATACTTCTACATAGGCATTTAAGTTGTGCAGTGTCCCGTCCTTATGATTGCCATGGGCCAGTAGGATGATGGCTTTCATCTAAAAATACCCCTCGGCTTTCATCTCGGTGAACGTTTCTTCGATTTTGGCTATTGTAATCTCCAGATCTTCTTCGGTGTGAGAATCGCCTATAAACATGGCTTCAAACTGAGCCGGTGCAATGTTAATACCTTTTTGAAGCATTTTTTGAAAATACACGGCATACAGCGCCGTATCACTTCTCTTGGCATCGTTAAAATCAGCTACTTCACCATCCACAAAGAAAACACATACTAAAGAAGCAAAATAATTCACGGTAATCGGAAGATTAAGCTTCTCTTTAATGGCTAAAAGGCACTCTGCAAAGCGTTCCGTCTTCTTCGTTAAACGATCGTATAGATCTGTTTCTCTTTCTAAGAGTTGTAATTGTGTCAGTCCCGCTACCATGGCAACGGGATTACCGGAGAGGGTTCCCGCTTGATAGACACTGCCAAGGGGTGCAATGCACGCCATAATATCAGCTCTTCCCCCATAGGCTCCAACGGGCATTCCACCGCCTATAATCTTACCGAAGGTGACTAAGTCGGCTTTCACACCAAAAGCACTTTGAGCGCCACCTAAATTTAAGCGAAAACCGGTGATTACTTCATCAAAAATAAGTAAAGCGCCAAATTGATCACAAAGGCTTCTTAAACCTTCTAAAAAGCCTTTTTTAGGGAGTACAACACCCATGTTACATGGAAGGGGTTCTACAATGACGGCGGCAATCTCTGATGGATTGGCTTTAAAGATGTCTTCCACATTCTTTAGGTCATTGAAAGTAGCAATGAGTGTATCTTTTGCTTGCCCCTCTGTTACACCCGCACTGTCTGGATTAGATAGTGTGAGAAGTCCGCTACCGGCACTGACCAGCATGGAATCGGTATGGCCATGGTAACAGCCTTCGAACTTAATGACTTTATTTTTTTTCGTATATCCTCTTGCTAATCGCAGAGCGCTCATTACTGCCTCTGTACCGCTACTGACCATTCGCACCATGTCAACATTTGGGACTTTTGCCGTAACGAATTCTGCCATCTCCACTTCAATCTCTGTGGGCGCTCCATAACTGATTCCAAGATCGACGGCACGATGGATGGCGCTTCGAATCTCTGGGTGATTGTGGCCGAGAATCATCGGTCCCCAAGAAGCTACATAGTCAATATATTCATTGCCTTCTGTATCGTAGATTTTTGATCCCATGGCTTTTGCAATAAAGATGGGATCTCTTCCCACTGCTTTGAAGGATCTAACGGGACTATTGACGCCTCCCGGGATTACTTTTTTTGCTCTTTCGAAAGTCGTACTCATTATCCTAGATCTCCTTTATGAATCGCTTCTACTAATTCTTTTGCGTAATAACTAATAAGAATATCGGCACCGGCTCTGTAGATAGATGCTGTAGTCTCCACCATGATGCCGTATTCATCAATGAGACCGCTTTTTGCGGCAGCTTTAATCATGGCATATTCACCACTGACACTATAGGCACTGATTGGCACATGGGTTACTTCTCTTACGGCTTTAATCACGTCAAGATAGCTCATAGCAGGCTTAACCATGATCATATCGGCGCCTTCTTCAATATCAAGGAGGGCTTCTTTTGTTGCTTCTCTAACATTATGATAGTCCATTTGGTACGTCTTACGATCACCAAAGGAAGGAGCCGACTGGGCCACTTCACGGAAAGGTCCATAAAAGGATGACGCATACTTTACGGCATACGACAAGATCGGGATTTCTGTATATTGATGACTGTCTAATAGGCTTCTAATAGCAGCAACCCTACCATCCATCATATCAGAAGGTGCTACGATATCGGCGCCGGCTTCCACGTGACTTAAAGCCGTTTTAGCAATGAGTGAGAGCGTTTCATCATTGAGTACTCTATCGCCTTCTATCACACCGCAATGACCGTGGGATGTATATTCACAAAGACACACGTCTGTCATGATCTCCATAGGCGTATTTTCCCTCTTAATCGCTCGAATGGCCTCTTGAATGACGCCCTTTTCATCGTAAGCGCCAAGGCCTAAAGGGTCTTTGCTAAGGGGAAGT
>CAYJGI010000077.1:0-1615 GCA_964369705.1 uncultured bacterium | reverse complement strand
AAAGAATCGTCGAAGTAATGCCTCTCTCCAAAGCTTCATCTACTGCGCCCATAATGGTATCGGGGCTATAATAATAATGACCGGGTAATGATGGGATTTCTTCTTTAATGCCCGTTCCTTCTTTAATAAAAAATGGCAAAACCAGTGACTTTGGCGATACCCTTGTTTCTCTCACCAATTCTCTTAATACTTTGCTTTGTCTTAATCTTCGTGGTCTATGAATCATGCATCATCACCTCCATGATTTTTTCTACCATGCTGTCCGTTGTGGCATTTTCAGACATCACGGAGTGAAAACCTGCAGTCATTGCTGCTTTGTACGTTTCTTCGCCAATGCAAATTGCCATGGGTTTTGTATAGGTGCATCCTTCCATGGCCATGACAAAACCCTCTACCGTTGAAGCACTGGTGAAAGTCACGATTGTTTTTTCTTTGAGGGCTTCTAATAATGCCTCTTGATTATGATTTACAAAAACACGTTCATAAATTGCAACTTCTTCAAAAGCCGTGCCTCTTTCATTAAGAACTCTCGTCATCTCATAATGGGGATTTTTTGCACGAAGGAGTAGGGCTTTTTCATCTTTTGTCATGGTAGAAGCAAGGGCTTCTCCTAAAGTTTCACCATCGTACGTTTTTGGTGTTAAGTCTGCAATCATGCCATAATCCAAAAGAGCCTTCTTCGTGGCAGGTCCAATGGCGGCAATCTTTATATTCCCTAGGGATCTACTATCTATTTGTAGTTCTAAGAGGGTATCAAAGAAGACTTGTACCCCTGTTTTGCTGGTGAATACGAGCCAGTGATAAGACTTGATTTTGGTAAGAACGTCTCTGATTTTTTGTGTGCTGTCCTTTGTTTGTTGTAGTTTTATGACGGGATAGTGGAGTACATGCATATCTTCATGAAGAAGTTTTTGGTATAAGCTTCCCTTTCCCGTGGTAGGACTTGTGACAATCACTTTTTGCGTTTTTTCTTTATCTTTACCAAACCAATCATATAGAGGTGAGAGACCGGCTACCGCACCGACGACAATCACCGCAGGAGATTGAATATTCGCCGCCGCCGCATCTTGATACAGGTTTTTTAATGTGGATACGACTTTTTGCTGTTCTTTAGTGGTGCCTCGTTCGATAATTGCCGCCGCCGTGTTTTCATCCATTTTCGCTTCAAGAAGCCCTTTGGTGATTTCTTTGAGTGACGACATCCCCATCAAGAAAATCAATGTTCCTTTCAGCTTTGATAATGTATCGTAGTCAATATCCAGCCTATTATTGTCTTTCTGATGGCCGGTAATCACATGAAAACTACTGGCATAATCTCGATGGGTAACGGGAATTCCGCCAAAAGAAGGCGCTGCAATGGCAGAGGTAATCCCCGGCACCACTTCAAAGGGAATTCCATGCTCCACAAGGAGGCTCAGTTCTTCTGCGCCCCGTCCAAAGACGAAGGGATCTCCACCCTTGAGGCGCACGACGAAATAACCCTTCAAGGCTTCTTCCAAAAGGATTTCGTTAATTCTTTCTTGAGGGACTAAGAGGGTACTACTTTGTTTTCCCACGTTAATTCTGATGGCTTGATCATCGATTAGGGCTAAGATTTCCTTCGAGATGAGCCTAT
>CAYJGI010000076.1:0-6545 GCA_964369705.1 uncultured bacterium | reverse complement strand
TGGCTTCAAAAACACCTGTATGAGCTACATTGCCTTCTTTCCATGCCACTGCGCCTGTATATTCGTTTGTTGCCGTTACAGTATCGGCTGGCGTCGCACCTCTTACAGGTGCTGTAAGCTGAATTGGATTCGTAGTAGATACCACCGTGGTAGCCGCTTCCGTCCTAAGGAAGGTTGCCGTAACTGTTAAGGTCGTACCTGCTCCCACTGGGTTAGAATCTGCAGTTGCTCCCGTTACTGTAAAGGCATCGGACGCAACACCATCAAAGGTATAGCTCGGTGCTGCTGTTAACACAATCGTGGCTGTATAAACCGTCTCAGCAGCAAAATTGCCAACAAGTGGACCTTCGCTATCGGCCCATGTGATATCTCCTGTATAGCCTGTGCCTGTTACGCTAGTTGCAGGCGTCGCACCTCTTACAGGCGCTGTAAGGGCAATAGCATCCGTTGTAGGTACCGGTGTCGGTGGAATGGTAATCGTTGCGGTAAAGGTGATAACTTTATTACCCACTGTATCTACCTCTGTACCGGTGGCTGTGCCGACTTCAGCTGCATCGGGATCTGCATCTGTAAGGGTAATTGCGGAATCATCAATATTACCCCAAGTATCATCTGCACCATCTAATGTCACAGTAAAGTCGTACGCATACGTCTCTCCTGCTTTTAGGGTATTACCTGTCGCATCACCTGTTGAATGAGGACTTAAGGTCGCAGATATTGTTGCACCTGCCATGGTGGCAGTCACGGCATCACTTGCCGTACCGGCGGCTGCCGTAACGGTAATGGCTGCCGTTGTGATCTCAGCTGCACCAAGACCCATAGGTACCATCGTCATGATCAGCATAAATACTAAAATCATGCTTAAAATCTTTTTCATTATTCTACCTCCTCTAAGTTTCACTTGTGTTTTGATCGATAGCTGATTTGCTATTTATGGATATTTTACCACTAGTTGTTATTATTTTCAATGATAACACGATAATTTTACTGATTTTTAATCTTAGCTGTCGCTTCTTCCATAGGCCATTTCTTACACCATCAAAAAAAGGGTCCCTCTTACCTGTAGGGAACCCTTATTGATGATTCTATGATTATGGCGCTATTGGTGCAATTACAACGGTTTGGGGAAGTGGATTGGTCCCAATCTCACCCATGGTCTCGTCCTTCGTCTCCGATAATACCCATTCGGAAATATCGGTAATTACATCACGATCCACCGACGACTTCACGTCATACTCGCTGGCATTCGTCTGGTCATTGGTCGGCATAAAAAGATGATTCAGCCTTGGGTAGAGAATATACGTGACGTTGGATTTTGTGGCTAAAAGGTTTTTCCAACCATTAAAATCTTTCGTCGCTGAGATTTGGAAGTCGGCCTCGCCCTGCAGAATCAGTAAAGGTGCTTCAATATTCGGTGCATAGTCGGCGGCAGCCACGTCTTTAAGGCTCATCCAATAACCGGAAGGAAGTCCTAAGATGGTGGTCGCCGGATCGTCCTTCGTAAAACTCTTCACCAAATCAACTTCCGTTTTGATTTGACTCAGGTACGTTTCTTTTTGTTCTTCTGAGAGGGTATCCATAATAGAGAGTCAAGGCCAAAAGGTGACGACCACATGAGAATTGCCCCTTGGATCACGTCGTTATCGTAGACTATTTTAGGTGCAATCATGCCCCCTAAGCTGTGACCCAGTAAGAAAATCTCTTCTGTATTGATCTTCGCACCACTTTTTGTCAAAAAGTCTAAAGCATACTGTACATCACTTAAATACTCATCGGCAATGCTATAATTGCTACCTAAATCTTCCACAGTATCGGGGTAAGTAAAGGTGCGTTTATCATAACGGAGAGTTGCAATTCCGTAAGAGGCTAGGCCATGGGCAATGTCTTTGAAGGGGCGGTTGCCTTCTGCACCAATGGTAGAATCCATATCTAAGGCTCCCGATCCTTGCAGTAGTAATACTACCGGTGGGTTTTCTACGTTTTTAGGAAGTGTGAGTTTTCCCATTAGTGGATCTAACGAGCCACCGTCGGCAATCATGACTTCTTCTTCAATCCACATATCTCCTTCTAATGGGCCTTCATAGATGGGGGTATAAGATAGCCAGATGCCTTCGATTTGTTTTTTGTGGCTGACGGTGAGTGTGATTTTGATTCCGTTTTTATCGTGGCGATTGATGATCTCCACTTCTGCCATTTCTTCGCCCTCTTGCTTGTAGTTCACATCTACAGTAGCAATGAATTCGCCGACGCTCCCTACCATACTATCCCAAGCATTCTTTAAGCTCTCTTCATCAATCTCTTTGCGAAGGGCGACGCTCATTCCCAGCATCGTCGTAGAAAAATCGCCTTCTAACATATCGTCTATGTATCCTGTGGTTAATTCTAAGATGGTTTCCTGATCGTACACAATAGGCTCAGTGGTGCAGGCCGTCATTAAAAAGGCCAGAATCACGACCATTATGATTGATATTATTTTCTTCATTTTAATTCCTCTTCGTTTTTCCCCACCCTTTTGTATCTTCGGTGGTATCCTTTTTTTACATGTTATATTATAACGAGTTTTATGATCAAAATCAAGGTTTGGGGTATTATCTTCAACTCAACGCCCGATTGTGATACAATACAAAAAGAACCACCCCATAACGACAACAAAAAATCATTGCCTCCTACAAGATGGATATTCTCATCCAAAGAAGTAGCGGGAGAAAGGCATACCAATGCGAAAAACAATAAAACAATACGATCAGAATCCCTACCAACAAACTTCTGAAGCCACAGTAATTCGCCTAGTAGAAAAAGATGGCTTTGTCCATGTTTTGTTGGATCAGACGATTTTTTACCCCGAAGGCGGTGGACAGCCCTCCGATCAAGGAACAATCAATGATACGTTGATTCAGCATGTCTATGAAGAAGAAGGGCTCATCTACCATACCACAGAGTGTACGACGCTTCAGGAAGGCGATGTCGTCACGATGACCATTGATTTTTGCCGTCGCTATGATTTTATGCAACAACATACGGGAGAGCATCTCCTAAGTAGCGCCTTCGAAAACCACTTCGCCACCAAAAACATTGGTTTTCATCTAAACGAATCCATGGTATCCATCCACCTGGATAAGATCCTCACACCGGAAGAAATCTCCTATGGAGAGGAAATAGCTTTAAGCTATATCAAAGAAAACCGCCCCATTCACTGCCACTATCCGGGAGCAGAAAACCTCCAAAACCTCACCCTAAGAAAACAATCCCAAAGCATCAAAGGTGAGGTCCGTGTCGTCGATATTATGGGCGTAGAAGAGACGGCTTGCTGTGGTACCCATGTAGGGACGACTTTAGAAGTAGGTCTCATCAAGATCCTAAGCCACGAAAAATACAAAGGCGGTACTAAGATTAACTTTATTTGCGGAGATCGAGCTATGAGGGATTACGCAAAAAAACATACCATCATCACCCATCTCAATCGTACCTTCTCTTCAAAGACTGAAGAATTAGAAGGAGCGATTCTAAAGCTTGAGCAAGAAAAAGAAAACCTCAAAAAACAACTTATGGCTAAAAATTCAGTCCTCTATCCCCTACTGGTAGAATCAATCAAAAAAGGCCATCCAGAAGGCGATCACTATACCCTCTTTGGCCACTTGAGCCACGATGAGGCCAAGTTGTTTGCAAAATTCTTTATGAAAGATTATGAGGGTACACTCACCCTATGGTATCCCATAGACGATCGCATTTATTACCTCATCTCCTCGGAAGGAGAAGGAGATGCCAAGGCTATGGCAATCCATCTGAACAGCCTTTACGAAGGTCGTGGCGGTGGTAGGAAGAATCAAGCCAGTGGCAGTATTCCTAATACCCCCCATTACGAAAAAGCAATTTTGCAGGGGGACGCCCTCTCATTGTCAACTTATTTTAATTTTTAGTTGACAATGAGCTGTAGCCATCGTATACTGTGATGGAGGTGATTAATCATGCAACTAAAATCCATGGTGCGTATTGCACTTTTTGCGGCGCTGACGGCCATCTTCTCCCAGCTCGTTATCCCCACTGTTCCCGTGCCTTTTACTTTTTCGTTGTTATCCGTTTATCTTTGTGGTCTGATTCTCCCTAAGAAGGAGGCTTTTTTTGCCCAGATTGTATTCATCTTTTTAGGTGCCGTGGGTCTCCCCGTCTTCGCCAGTTTAACCGGTGGTCTTGGCATCTTATTTGGCGCAACGGGTGGCTACATATGGAGTTATCCTCTCATGGCGTACATGATTGCCTTTACGAAGGAGCGATTTAGAGATCATATTGTCCCCACGTATATTGCTACTTTATTATCCATTGTACTCTGTTATACCGTGGGTACCCTATGGCTGAAAGAAGTCATGAGCCTTACACTCCCTGCAGCTTTTAGCGCCGGTGTCGTGCCTTTTATCCCTTTGGATCTTGCGAAAATCATCATGATTGTACCCGTAGGACTTCTCATCTCTAAAAGAATCAAAAAATACCTATAAGAAACAGTTCGCTGTTTCTTTTTTTTGTTCCTGCTGATATAATAATAGTATGTATAGCTTTACTCTGAGCTTTATACAAATACTATCATACAAGGAAAGCGGTGACCCTATGAAAGAAATGTATCCCTTCGTACTTCGTCCCCTCCCATACGAGATGGACGCGCTGGAACCACATATTGACAAGGAAACAGTCTTTATCCACCATGAAAAACACTTAGCCACCTATGTTAGTAACCTAAATAATGCAATAGAGCCTTACCCTGAGCTTCATCAATGCTCCATTAAAGAATTGATCCTTCAATTAGACACGCTACCGACAGGCATTCAGACTGCCGTCAAGAATAACGGTGGAGGCGTTGTCAACCACAATGCGTATTTTGATGGCTTAGCCCCTTCGGGAACCACTACCTTAAGTGGCCCTCTAATGGCACAAATCAACGAAGATTTTGGCTCTGTAGAGGCTTTTCGTGAAGCCTTTACAAAAGCGGCCCTTGCCGTCTTTGGCTCAGGATATGCTTGGCTCGTCAAAGATGAAAAAGGAACCCTAACCATTGTTCCCACTGCCAATCAAGTCACCCTTTTTGAGATGAATGTCATTCCTGTCCTTTGTCTTGATGTATGGGAGCACGCCTATTACCTCAAAAACCAAAACCGCAGAGCAGAATACATTGCAAGCTGGTTTTCTGTCATCAACTGGGATCATGCTGCCGCTCAATTCGATAAGAGTACGTGCATGGAGTAATGGCCTTAATGAAATAAGTAAATAAATAAAAAAAGCATTGCCCTCGGGCAATGCTTTTTTTGATGCTAATTCATAGACTATTTTGTCATTTCGTATTGTGGGCCGTAAGGATCTTGAGCCAGCATCGATAAATCGGAGTCTGTGGCTACGACATCGTATACGTTGGCTTCATCCCAGATATCCAGCTTAATGGATACAGTACCGGTTAACTCCGTCTCGCTCTCTTCTGTCACCGTTAATTCATAAGTACCCGGTGTATCTTCATAGAAGAAGTTCGTCATGGCGCACTTACCATTGGCTTCAAAATTCCATTTGACTTCTGCACCATCGATCATTCCCGTCCACTCGCCAACAAGCTTAGAGTCGGTTCCGCCGCCGCCACCTTGGCAAGCTGCAAATACCATTACAAGACAAAGCGTTAATACAATCACTAAACCTAATTTTAATTTTCTCATTTTTTTTAATCCTCCATAATGAATAAGGGTTGCACTTTTACTTCGTGCTCACATCTTATTATAGAGAGGAAAGAGAAAAGGGTAAATGTGCCGATTGGCACATTTGGAATTTTTTTTCATGATTCATCTTTATCAGTTCATAATGCCTCTATAAGGCACTATGGGGTACTCCGAAAGTAGGCATAGACGCTGAATAAGAAAGTGGCTAAGAGTAAGAGATTTCCGAGGATTAAGGCTCTTTGTTTGTTTTGGTACACTTTTAAGGCGGTGACATAGTAGTAATGCTGAAAAAAACCAAAGAAACTAACCACCATGTAATAGACGAAAGGATTATTGCCCTTCATGATGAAGAGGTACCCTAAGAGGATGATTCCTTCTATCACCACTGTAAGTGCCATGGGAAGAATGCTTTTTTTCATCATTTTCACCTCCTCTAACGGCGACCTGAGTTCATTGTAAAGGAAGGAAGTATAATAATAAAGGCGAATAAGGCTAGGACTAAGAATACCATAATCAGTCCAAAATTCTCTCTGAACTTTGCGTGAAGCGAAGGCACTTTCCAAAAAACAACGGTACCAATTACCGTGAGGATGAGTATCACGCCACTTCCAATCGTCCTTACATTGGCGGTAAAGCCTGTGATGATTAAGTTGCGAATCAGATCCCCTACGGCCATGAGTACAATCATTCCATACACGATGAGCTTTGATTTTTTGTCAAACATTGAAAAATCATTCATATTGACACCTCCAGTAATCTTCCATTGTATCACTCATTGTTACATTCAATATAATGTTATATTTTTATTATAAAATTATAATACTTATTGATGATTTTATTGTATCATGATTAAAATAC
>CAYJGI010000075.1:1189-6547 GCA_964369705.1 uncultured bacterium | reverse complement strand
AAATTTCACACAAAGCATAGGATAACCCTATCAAATATGGTATAATAAAAAGGTAAACAACGATAAAAATAAAGATTATTACTATTTTTTAGAGGAGGTTTTTGATGGTTGTTGAATATTTTGGACATGCAGCTTTTTTATTACAAACCAAAAAGGCAAATATCTTGATTGATCCTTTTTTGACGGGGAATCCTTTTTTTGAGAAGACACTGGATGCACTACCCGTTATTGACTATATTTTTGTCACCCATGGTCACGGTGATCATTTGGGAGATACACTGGAAATCGCAAAAAAAACCGGCGCTACCGTCGTCGCCAATCCTGAGATCTGCCACTACCTACAATTAGAAAAAGTAATGACAGTACAGCCTTCAGGGTATATTCCCTGCGATTTTGGCAGATTTAAAGCCGTAGTAGCTACCCACACCAGCAGTATTGATAAAGGCGAAACAAAAATCGACGGCGGAATGGCTTTTGGCTATGTCTTTGATGTCGATGGACTTCGATTATACCATGCCGGTGATACAGGCCTGCACAGTGATATGGCCCTTCTTAAGGATGAGGCCATAGATGTTGCGTTACTACCTATCGGTGGTTACTTTACCATGGATATTATGGAAGCAAGAAGAGCGGCAACAATGATTGCGCCAAAGACGGTGATTCCTATGCACTACAATACTTTTGACGTCATACAAGAAGACCCAACCAATCTAAAGATAGATGGCATAGAAACCATCATCATGGCACCTCACGAAACCATTACATTTAATTAAGGGAAAGGATATAAAAACATGAATAATATTATTAACCATGGCATTGGTCAAGCAGAGTTCGATGCAATTGCCGGATTTAAGACAAACCCCAGCTGGAATCTCATCGGTATTGAGGTAACGGAAGTTAGTCCAGGCCTCGCAAAGCTAAAACTAGAAGTAGGAGAGCAGCACTTAAATGCCCTGAAGATTTGCCACGGCGGCATTATTGCTTTCTTAGCAGATACGACAATGGGTGTTGCCATGCGAACTACAGGCCCCATTGGTGTTACCATCGAAATGAACGTCAACTTTATTTACGGTGCAAAACCCGGCGATGTCTTAGTTGGCGAAGGACAAGTATTCCATCGTGGTAAGCGTAGTGTTGTGTGTGAGAGTAAAGTCATGAACCTCACTACAGGGAAGCTGTGCGCCGCATCAAGGGGAACTTTCATGCTGATGCCAAAAGATAAATAATTCAGCAAAAGAACGCCCATTAGAATCATCCATAAGACAAAATAAAAAAAGCCTTCTGATAAGAAGGCTTTTTTATATGGTATAGAATCGGTTAAAACAATGAGAGTAGTTGATAAAGGTAATTGGCGGCAACGCCTGCTACAATACCGCCCACAGTATGGCTTAAGATGGCGGCGGAGATGAATTGTCTACGATCTAAGGCATCCATCATACTGACGTGGGTGCTTAAATAACCACTCCAACACATTCCCATAGCCGTGAATACGGCAATCTGACCGGGACCGCAAACGCCATTTGCCACCATATTGGGGACTAGACCCATGGCAGCGCCGGTAGCACCAAGGCTGGTAATGGGAAAAGCAATATTCGTGACATCGGTAAATCCAAAGAGAAGCTTAGCTGGGGGAAGGATAAAGCCACCGATTTTGTCTAATAAGGCAACGCCTTCATAGGCCGCTCCCGTATAAGTCAGAGTACCGCCCACATCGCTGGGACCGAAGGTGATCATCATGACGAGGGTACAGATAATGAGCACGCCGGGGATAATATCAAGTCCCATCTGAACGCCGGTTTTTCCACCTTCTAAGAGGCCGTTAATCGTACGCTTAAAGTAGGATTTATCTACTTCGATGACGTAGTTGATTTGTTCTTTTTTACTATTCTTTTTATCGGCTTTAATTTGCTCTCTCGTAACGCCGTAGAATTTTTTGGTTTTGATTTGCATGAGTCTTACGCTTACAATACTACCAATCACAGCACCGATAATGCCGATACCCGTTGCCGATAAGAACTGGGTTCCATCACCGAGACCCATCATATATGTAGTGAGTATGAGACCCATTCCAAAGGAAGTACCGAGGTTACATAAAGAAGGGTACTGGTAATTCTTAAAAAACCTGGAAAATCCATCTTGTTTTGCTAAAGATAATATGGCAGGATTATCAGAGATAAAAGTGGTCACAATCCCAAGGGATGCAGCACCCGGCAAATTGTATAACGGTTGCATGACGGGAGAGATGATTTTGTTGAGTAGCGCAATGACACCAAACTCAGAACATAGCCCAGAGAATGCACCGGCCAATACGGCCACTGCCATAATATAGAAGACTGTATCCATGAGTAAGGCATGGGCAGTGCTCATAAAGGTACCGAACATATTTCCGATGCCCATAACAGATCCCATATAACCAAATATTACAATAATAATGAATAAAAAAACGAATGTTTCCAGTGAAATAGATTTTTTCTTTTTCACAATAGACCTCCACAAAAAAAATAAATATACACGATCTAACAAGATCGCTAATAAATACATTTTATTATACCACAATGTCAAAAAAAATCTATAAGTAAGACAAAAATTATAAAAATAATATAACTTGATCAATTAGTGAACGGTTTGAGTTGCTTTTTTTAATGATTTACCATACAATAAGAATGTCAAAGGAGCAATGGCCAATGGATATTTTCAATGTAGAAACCGCAGATCTAAAAGAATTAAAGACGTGTTTTTTTTCACCGATCAATGAGAACGACGAAAAAGCAGCCGATGAGAGAGAAGCGTACTTAAAAAAGCATCTGGGGCATACAATATTTATGAAACTGGCCTATGAAACCGGTGAGATTTTAGGTTTTGTTCATGGTCTTAAGAGTAGCCATCCCTTAAGCCAAATCGAAGGGGATCGCCTCTTAGTCATCCCTTGTATTCATGTACACAAAAAAAGTAAAAAAAAGGTAGGAACTGCCCTGATTAAGTCCATGGAGCTTTTAGCAAAAGAAGAGGGGTTAGAGGGTGTAGCCGTCATTGCTTTTAGTGAGAACGCTATGCTACCGTTGCCTTTTTTTGAAAAATGCGGTTATAAAATAGAAAAACGCCATGGCAAAGCATACCTCTTAGTGAAGCATTTCAATGACGAAAAACCAACCAAAGTGACTTTTAGGACACCGGAAGCCTATGAGGGGCTCGTTGGCTTTTATAATCCTTTTTGTTACAAAAGCTTAGTGAATCGCTTCAGTAAAGAAGGCGAGATTGTTTTTATAAACAGTGAAGAAGCCAATGTAGGCATCATAGATGGTATTTATTTAGATGGAAAAAAACAAGTGTAATTTCTTTTTGGAGGATTTATGATTTACATACCTTATATAGCCATTATTTTATTCTCTTACTTATTAGGATCCATCCCATTTGGTTTTTTAATTGGAAAACTAAAAGGCGTTGATATCAGAACCTTAGGAAGCGGTAATATCGGTACGACCAATGTCTTTCGCAATCTGGGGAAGAAAGCAGGGTTTACCACTTTTTTCTTAGATGGTCTGAAGGGCTTTTTGGCGCTCACAATCAGTGTAATGATTATTGATCGTTTTGCCGCGACCCTTTTGTTTGAGCATTGGGGAGAAGATATGTTTCCAAAGATGTTGAGTGCCGTATCTGTAGTCCTTGGCCATAATTATACTTTATTCCTTCGGTTTAAAGGAGGCAAAGGTGTAGCCACCAGCGCCGGCGTTGCCTTTGGCCTGAATGTACCACTTATCCTCCTTGCCCTTAGTGTATTTTTTATGATTGTACTTACCACAAAATACGTATCGTTAGGCGCCATCGTTGGGATTTTTTCTGCCATTATTTTTTCACTTTTGCTTGAGTTACCCACGCCGATTGTGATTTTTTCTACCATTGCCTTTGTGGTAGCGGTACTTCGCCATAAAGAAAATATCAAAAGGCTCCTAAAAGGTACAGAAAGAAAATCAGATATCCTAAAAGGTCTCAAAAAAAAGAAGACCTCTTAATGAGCGCTCATAACAACAAAAAAATGAGCAGTTAGAGATTGTGTGCCCGTAGCTCAGCGGAAGAGCGCAGGCCTCCGGAGCCTGAAGCGTAGGTTCGACTCCTATCGGGCATACCACAAGCATGATGCTTGACCCCTGTTACGCAGCCTAATTTTAAGATATTCGTGAATGATGTGCCTGCGAGCGGTACATATAATGTATCTTGAATACCACAAGCGTGACGCTTGACCCCTGTTACGCAACCTAGTTTTGAGATATTCATGGATGATGTGCCTGCGAGCGGTATATGTAAAGCAGAGTGTATTATACAAGTATGACCCTTGACCATCAAATTCTATCGTGGTATTGTGATATTGTAACTTTCAATTCACCGATGGGTTAGAAGCATAAGAATAAGAACACCGTTATAGTGTAAGCTATAGCGGTTTTTTTGTTCCTTTTTTTATCAGTAGTTTTCATTATCCACAGTCATTATACAAAATATTAATATTAAAATTTTATTTATAGAAATTCACTATTTTACATTGTTTTGCAAGTACTTTATAATAGGTTTGTTGCTTACAGACCGATATATGACTAACCATGGAGAGCTACTATGAACCGTAATAAAAAACTATTACTCATTAGTCATTGCATATTAAATCAAAATGCAGTGATTAAAGACGGGGAAAGAGCCGAGGGTGCTTTTTATCAGATGAAAGATTACATTGATGAAGGCATTGGACTCATTCAGTTACCTTGCCCCGAGATGATCTTTGGCGGAGTGAATCGTCCCCCCGCTACTTACGAAGATTATAATACGGCAGACTATAGGAGTCTTTGTCAATCACTCATGGCTCCCTACATTACCCAGATCAGGGAATATCTGAAGCATAGATATGAGCTTACAGGCCTCATTGGCATACAGAATAGTCCAACCTGCTCCATCTCAACAAAACGGGGCGTTTTTATGGAAGAATTCCTTCAAGCACTTCATAGGGAAGGCATCACTCCACCTCTTTACGAGATCCCCGATTGCGTAGAAGACCTGAGGATTAGGCCGGTCATAGTTGATATAGCACTAGGTAATGATAGGTAAAATACCTATTAAATATGTATAACGAATAGGAGTTCATGATGAAAAATCTGACCACAAGAAATCTTTTTTTAGCCGCCATTTGCGTTGCCATCAACGTTGTTTTAGGGAGTTTAGTTTCTTATCTTAACATTCCACTGTTATTTCTGGACACATTAGGAACCATCTTTATTGCCGCATTCCTTGGCCCTACTTACGGTATTCTTACTGGCGTTTCGACTAATTTAGTCTTAGGCATTACGACGGGTCCCACGGCCATTCCCTTTGCCTTAG
>CAYJGI010000075.1:0-1179 GCA_964369705.1 uncultured bacterium | reverse complement strand
TTTCCTTTAAAAAAGCCATAATCACAGGACTTATGATTTCTATCGTAGCCCCAATCATCGGAACCCCCATCAGACTACTATTATTCGGAGGTCTTACAGGTTCCGGCACCGACGTACTCATCTTAGCATTAGTAGCCACCGGTGAAAGCCTTTTTAGCTCTACTTTTATTGCCACCGTTACCGGCAACTTAGTCGATAAAATGGCGTGTTGCCTCATCGTATGGTACCTGATGAATCATTCAGTCGTCAAAAAGCTAAAACCACTCAGCGGCACACCTACAAAGACGAGGGAAGTATAGTTTTTACCACGGGGAAGCTCAACCACAAGTGATTCAAAAGCAATCAATCAATCTCTAAAAAGCGATGTGTTTTGCACATCGCTTTTTTTATCGTCAATTTGATGACTTACTCATTCACTGTATCGGTTTTTGACGTTTCTATTGTTTTCATTTCAAAGACGATGGCTTCAATGATGTTTTGTAGTTCTTCATCACTGATCTTAAAGGCTTTTTTGACCCAGTTGGATACATAGGTGAATTTTTCTTGACCCATTTCACTATCAAAGAGCTGTTCAGCGGCATAGACGCCGGTTTTGACGTAATCGTATAGATTTTTTTCTTTAAGCAGTGGTACCACATAATAAGCAATAAGCCCCACAATAAAAGGAACAATAAACTGAATCACTAATTCGATAAATTCCACTTCCCCCACCTCCTTTCTCCTACGGCTTAGGGAAGCACTGTATTACAATATGCTTGTACAGAAGAAACGGTGACACGGGGCAAGAAGGACCAAAGTGGCCAAGAGGAAATCATATACTGAAAATCGGTAGTAAAGAATCTAATAATATGATATAATATATCGTCGACATAGGACTGATTTCATTGCAGAGAGGGGTAGTCAATCCATGTTAAAAAAATACAGAACCGTCTCTCAGTGCGGCATGGCAGAAATCATTATTAAGAAGTCTCGTTTTCTTTGTTATGCCAAATCCATAGAAAGCACGAAAGATGCCGAAGATTTTATCTTAGAAATCAAACAAAAACATAAAGATGCCAGTCATAATTGCAGTGCTTATATCTTTGGCGATAGTGATCAATACAAAAAAGCAAACGATGATGGCGAGCCTCAAGGGACTGCAGGATTACCCATCCTTAAAGTCATTGAGCGGGAAGGCTT
>CAYJGI010000074.1:2419-6554 GCA_964369705.1 uncultured bacterium | reverse complement strand
TATAACGATCTATGACTTGATTACTTATAAGAAGGAGGCCTCTTTGTGACGCTCAGCGAATTTTTTGATATTTTATCTAATTTTAGTTTAGCCGATGCCATTGATATCGTCATTATAGCTTATATCATCTACTGGATATTAAAGCTGATTAAACAAACAAGGGCGGAGCGACTCCTTAGGGGTCTTGTAATCTTAGTAGTCTCTGTATATGCCAGTGATCTCTTAGGTCTACGGACAACGTATTATATTCTTTCTAATTCTATGACTGTGGGTGTTATGGCCCTTTTGATTGTCTTTCAGCCGGAACTGCGGCGAGGTCTTGAGCGACTGGGAAGAGGCAAGTTCTTATCCCGTAGTCCCTTTATGCTGAATGAAGAAGACACCATCAAACCCATCGACGAAATTGCCCACGCTTTAGAGCATCTCTCTTACAATAAGATCGGCGCATTAATACTCATTGAGATGGAGACGGGGATTCCGGAGCTGATTAATACGGGAACACCGGTGAACAGCGATATCACCAGTGCGCTTCTTGTGAGCATTTTTTTCCCCAATACGCCCCTTCATGATGGTGCGACAATTATATCGGGAGATCAGATTCGAGCGGCGGGGTGTTTTTTACCTCTCAGCGATAATCCAAATTTAAGCAAGCAACTGGGGACACGCCACTTAGCAGCCATTGGCGCTACCGAGCAGTGTGATGCCATTGCCCTCATCGTATCGGAAGAAACGGGGACCATCTCCATGGCTAGGGAAGGCAAGATTAGCCGTTTTCTTGATATTAATACAGTAAGAGAAAGACTCAAAGCCGTCTTTGAAAAAGAAGAACAAAAAGACACTTTCCAACATAAAGTACAATCACTCCTTCAAACATGGAGGAGAAAATCATGAAAAAACGACTAATGATTAACAACCTTATGAGCAAAGTGGTCGCCTTAGTGCTGGCCATATTATTGTGGTTTTTTGTGACGATTGAAGTCGATGTGTCTAACTTTACCATTACCCGTGAAGTGCCTGTGACACTGATGAATCTAAGCACAGATTTAGTAGCTATGAATGAAGAAGACTTCTCCGTTACAGTGAAGCTCACCGGCCGTAAATCTGCCCTACAAAGCATACAAACCTCAGACATTACCGTAAGGGCCGATATGAACAATCGAAGCGAAGGAACCCATCAAGTACCGGTCATTGTAACGGTGCCTGAAGTGGCAACGCTTACCAGTGTGACACCGGCTACCATTGAGATTGATCTCGAAGCCATGATCAGTACCAACTTTAAAATTGACGTCGTCTTAGAAGGAGCTCTACCGGAAGGTTTTGCCGCCTCAGAAAGAGTGAAGACCGTCCCAACCGATGTGATGATCAGAGGTCCGAGAAGTATTATCAACGAGATTCGTACCGTTGAAGCTTATGTAGATATTAGCGAAGCGGAAGGCACCTTTACCAGTACCGTGCCACTACTGCTCTTCGATCATAACGGCACCCAAATTATTTCAGACAAATTAACCCTACAGCCGGAGATCACCAGCGTAACCGTATCGGTCGGCGAGATTATTACTTTACCCATTGAAGCAGTACTCAGCGGAACGCCACAGACGAACTACGTCATAGACACAGTCACAGTGACACCGGAGCTGGTAGAAGTGATTAAAGTACAAAATACGGCGGAAGATATTGATGTGATTTCCACCTTTGATATTGATGTGGAAGGCCTCGATGGGTCCCTGGAAAAAACCATCGGCCTCAATGTGCCTGAAGGGTACGAACTCATCGACAGAGATCTTCAGTACGTGACCGTTCGCATAGAAGCCCAGCGAGTCATTGAAGAAAAATACGAAATGGATACGGCGAGGATTCAGTTTGATAATGGCGATGCATCCCTCCAATATGGGGCCATCGATGATACTTTTGAAGTGACTTTCCGTGGACGGGAAAGCGTCTTAAATGCCCTGAATTTAGCCACCATACCGGTCAGTGTCGATGTGGCGGGCATTGAGAATGAAGGGACTTATACACTGCCCCTCATTATGGAAGTACCGGAAGATATCGAAATCATAGGTGGAACACCAATGATTATTATTGAAGTGAAACGCGTGTAAGGAGAACAATATGAAAAGACTATTCGGAACCGATGGAGTCCGTGGAATTGCAAATAGCGAATTGACACCTGAAATGGCTTTTATGCTGGGAAAAGCCGGCGCAACAGTCATTCAAAAGGGTCAAGAAGGCCACACCGTCGTCGTCGGCATGGATACGAGAATATCGGGAGATATGCTTTTTGCTGCTCTTGCTTCCGGAATCATGTCGGTAGGCCTTAATGTACAAAACCTCGGCATTGTGCCGACTCCCACGGTGGCTTACGTGACGAAACATACACCGGGCGCCGTTGCCGGCGTCGTGATCTCTGCCAGTCATAATCCTTTCTTTGACAATGGCATTAAGTTTTTTGATAAAGAAGGTTACAAACTCTCCGACGAGATTGAAGATGAGATTGAAGCCCATATACAAAATGGCTGTAGCCAAATCCCTACCGTGACGGGAGAAGCCATTGGCAGAATGATTAGCGACAATACTTCAGCCCTTCAATATGTGAATCATTTATTAGAATCGGTAGAAGGCGACCTACAGGGGTTACATTTTGCTTTAGATACGGCCAATGGTGCCACTTACCAGCTGGCAGAAAAAATATTCACCCAAAAAGGGGCCAAGGTAACGCTCATTCACCACCAACCAAACGGCACCAACATTAACGACCATTGTGGCTCCACCCACTTAGAAAGCCTCCAAAAAGTCATTCAAGAAGGCGACGGCCAGTATGATGGTGGTTTTGCTTACGATGGTGATGGCGATCGTCTTTTAGCCATTGATGAAAAAGGAGACGTGATCGATGGTGATGGCGCACTTCTTGCTTTAGCCCTGTTATTAAAGAAGAAAAACGCCCTATCGAAAGATACGGTGGTGGCTACCGTTATGAGCAATATGGGTATTGAGATCGCCCTGCAACAAAAAGGCCTTCAATTGGTCCGAACGGCGGTAGGAGATCGCTATATTATGGAAGCCATGAAAGAGCAAGGATACAACTTTGGTGGAGAGCCCTCGGGACATATTATTATGAAAGACATCATCGGAACCGGTGATGGAATCCTCTCGTCACTCTTATTTGCCATGATGATAAAAGAAGAAAAAGTCCCCCTTTCCCATATTCACACCATGATGACAGCCATGCCTCAAGTGCTTTATAATGTAGCCGTCAAAGATAAAACGGCTTACATGAATAATGCCAAAGTCAAAGAAGCCATCAAGGAGACGGAAAAGGCTATGGACGGCAAAGGCCGAGTGCTTATTAGGCCTTCTGGAACGGAGCCCAAAATCAGAGTCATGTTAGAAGGTGAAAACTTAGACAACATTGACGTATTGGCCAAATCTTTAGTAGAAATCATAAAAAAGGAATTATCATAATCCCATGACCCTATTACCTGCTTACGACACCCTTGTCACTTACGCTAATCTCGAATACAAAAAAACACAAGACAGATCCCTTTTCTTGGATATTATAAAGCCCACACAAACAAAGCAAGATAAAGTACCGGCTGTGGTTTTTATCCATGGTGGTAGTTGGTATATGGGTGATAAAAGCGGTCTCATGTCAAAGACGTGTGGCGAGATGGTCCCCTATGTTTTGGAAGCGGGATTTGCCATTGTATCGATTTCTCATCGTTTGATCGATGAAAAAAACCTCTTTCCCGAAAATATTATTGATGTGAAAGATGCCATCAAATGGTTAAGAAAAGAAGGGGAAGCCTACGGAATTGATACAGATCGTATCGGCCTTTGGGGATCTTCCGCAGGGGCACACTTAGCCCTCATGGCGGCCTTCACAAAGGAAGATGAATTCCTCGGCATGCCATCCTTAAGCGAAATCCCCACCCATGTGGATTATGTCATTGACGTCAATGGACCGACGGATTTTTACTTGATGATTGAGCAAATGCCAAAGGATAAAAGACAGTTTTTGTGTGAATATTTATTTGGTAAGGGCATAGATTACAATAATCTGAAAGAAGAAGAGGCGGCACGTCTTACTTCTTACTTTCCTGTGGCCAAAGAGTACAAAGTACCGGTCCTCATTCTCCAT
>CAYJGI010000074.1:1539-2409 GCA_964369705.1 uncultured bacterium | reverse complement strand
ATGGACGAAATCGTACCCATGAGTCATTCTGAAGTGCTTTATGGCGAATTGAGAGAAGCAGGCGTTGATACTTGTTTTAGAATCATTCAAGGTGCGGGACACAGCCTTGTGCCCATTACAGAAGAGGATACGAAAGAAGTGATAGAACTCACCGTGAATTTCATGTTAAAGTACACAACAAAAGCATCACAACAAGAGTAAGAATAAAGCCTAAGGAAAAATTGCGTCGTATTTCCTGGGAAATTGTAAAAAAAGCGCCTGAACTGCAATCATGCAGTAGACGAGGTCAGGGTCAATCGAATATTCGGCGGATGCCCTGCGGAAGACACGTTCCGATAAAAACACACAAAAGAAGAAAGCGATTTTTTCTACAAATTGTGTTGGCGTGGTACAAATGGAGGTTTTATATGTGCGGAATTGTAGGTTATATAGGAACGAAGAATGCACAAGATGTTTTGATGAAAGGCTTAAAAAGCTTAGAATACAGAGGGTATGATTCCTCGGGCATTGCTGTTTATCACAGCAATCAAATTCATATTGAAAAAAAGCGAGGGAAGATTGTCAACTTAGAAGAAGTCTTAGCGGCAAGTCCCCTCATAGGCCATACAGGGATCGGCCATACAAGATGGGCCACCCACGGTGCGCCCACCGATCGTAATGCCCATCCCCATACATCGGAGGATGGCCGTTTTGTCGTCATTCACAATGGCATTATTGAGAATTTTCAAGAGATTAAACAAGAACTCATGAATCGCGGTGTACAGTTTTATTCTGAGACCGATTCAGAAGTCTTGCCCAATTTACTCAATGAGTATTATAAAGGCGACTTAAAAGAAGCGGTCACACAAATGGTACAAAGAATCAGAGGCT
>CAYJGI010000074.1:965-1529 GCA_964369705.1 uncultured bacterium | reverse complement strand
CCCTTAAAGAGCTTTATGAGCAGCCGGAAGCCATCAATCAGACACTGGCCGGCCGCATCCACGCCGATGAAGCCATCATCAAGCTTGATGATATTAAGCTTACTGTAGAAGAGATTAGGTCCTACAGCCGTATTATTATTTCTGCCTGCGGTACAGCCTATTACGCCGGTTTGGTCGGTAAATACCTCATCGAAAAATACGCAAGAATCCCCGTAGAAGTGGATATTTCTTCGGAGTTTCGTTATCGCAATGCCGTCATTGACGAAAGCACTTTAGTCATTATTATCAGTCAATCGGGAGAGACTGCCGATACACTGGCCGCCCTCTACGATGCAAAAGAAAAAGGCGCCCGCATTGTGGCCATAACCAATGTGGTGGGTAGTACCGTAGCCAGAGAAGCCCATGATGTCCTCTTTACTTGGGCGGGTCCAGAGATTGGCGTAGCCAGCACTAAGGCGTATACCACACAGCTCCTTTGCCTATACCTCTTTGCCCTTAAGCTCTCTCAGCTGAAGGGGACTTTACAACATGACGAGATTAAAAACCACTTAAAAGACTTAGAAA
>CAYJGI010000074.1:0-955 GCA_964369705.1 uncultured bacterium | reverse complement strand
CTAAGCGATCCGGCCCGTGAGACCCTCACACGCGCCGACTCTATCCAAGAACTCTCAAAGGCGTACTACGACAAAACGGATATCTTCTTCCTTGGAAGAGGTGTCGATTACGGCGTTGCCTTAGAAGGGGCGCTTAAACTCAAAGAATTATCTTATATTCGTGCAGAAGCTTACGCCGCGGGAGAATTAAAACACGGCCCCATTGCTTTAATCGAAGAAGATACCCCAATCGTTGCCCTCGCCATTAATGAAGAACTGTACGAAAAAACAGTGAGTAACATGATGGAACTAAAGGCAAGGGGCGCAAAGATTATTGGAATCGGCACAGAAGGTAGGTTTTTTGAAGAGGGCCTTGTGAAAGACGCCATTTATGTGCCTAAGGTGTCCGACGATTTTTCTGCTATTACTTCCGTGATTCCACTCCAGCTATTTGCTTACTACTGCTCAGTGATGAGAGGATACGACGTGGATAAACCAAGAAATCTGGCAAAGTCCGTTACTGTAGAATAAAAACAAAAAAGGGTGTCCCTTTGGATTCCCTTTTTTTGTGTAAAAAAGTATTGAAAAAATCTTGGATTTTGATTAAACTTAGAAAGAATGTAAAACAAGAAATGGAGACAAAACATGAAACAAAGTAATCACCCATTATCAAACAAAGAACAAAGTCAAAAAGGAAAAATAATTGCCCTTACCGGTGTTCTCATGGCCCTGACCATTGTAGCCACTATGGTGGTCACAATCCCCATCCCACAAGTCAATGGTTATATTAATGTAGGCGATGCCATCATTTTTATTGCCGGCGCTCTTTTTGGTCCATGGGTCGGTGCCATTGTAGGGGGCGTAGGCTCTGCCACCGCCGACATCTTATTATCTTACGGCGCTTGGGCACCCTTTACCCTTGTGATTAAAGGTTTAGAAGGTTTGGTCGTAGGCCTGATTCTCCACCGCTGCTACA
>CAYJGI010000073.1:5313-6721 GCA_964369705.1 uncultured bacterium | reverse complement strand
GTAGAAGCTTTAAAAACTATTGAATAAACCTTGGTTTACTCTGCTAAAATTCAGAATTTGTGCTATAATAAGAAAGATACAGAAAGGAGAAGGAAATGAACACAGTTACCAGAAAACTCTATTATCATTTTCCCGCCCTTTCAAGGAAAAACTTCAGGCTGTATTTCTCCGGTCAATGTGTATCTGCTATTGGATCGTGGATGCAGAACGTCGGCCAATCTTGGCTGGTTCTCACACTGACCGAGGATGCTTTCAAACTGGGCATTGTGAATGCCATGCAGTTCTTGCCCATTATGTTTTTTGTACTTTTTGGCGGAGCTTTAGCCGATCGCTTACCAAAGAAGAAAGTCCTCATGATTACACAAGTTCTTTTAGCCATCTTAGCACTGACTTTGGCCACGATAACGGCCCTTGGGATTGCAACGTATTGGATGGTGCTACTCCTTGCCATGGGACTTGGAACGGTGAGCGCCATTGATCAACCCTGTCGCCAATCCATTGTCATGGATCTTGTCGGTAAAGACATCTTAATGAATGCCGTCACCATCAATTCTATGGCTTTTAATTTAGCCAGAGTCTTAGGGCCTGCCGTCGCGGCGCTTCTCATTGATGCCGTGGGCATTGGCTGGTGTTTTTTCTTCAATAGCTTTAGCTACGCCGTTTTTTTTGTTTTGCTATTAAAAGTCAAGATGCCACAAGATACAGTAAAGAAAGCGGCAATCCACGTAAAAGATATATTGCAAGACATCCAAAAGGGCTTAAAGTATGTGGCGAAGATGCCTTCCATCTATGTCCCCATCATGACCCTTCTTGGGATTAGTATGCTGGCCATGAACTATAATATTATCCTCCCTCTTTTCTCTCAAGATATTTTGTTAAGAGGGGCAACGGGGTATGGAATGATGACGACGGCCATGGGTCTTGGCAGTATTTGTGCCAGTATTACGTTAAGTTTTTTATCTACAAAAAAACCAAAGTCAATCCTGATCTATTCAGGCGCCTTTGGTGTATCTGTCTTCTTAATCTTTTTGAGTTTTGCAAGATCTTATGCCATTGCCATCGGCAGTATGTTTTTTATTGGATACTTCCTCATCACCCTTACGGTCAACGTTAATTCCAGCATCCAGATGGCCAGCAAAAGCGAGATGAGAGGCCGCGTGATCAGTGTCTACTCATTAGTCATGGGTGGTATCACACCCATTGGATCCCTCTATGCAGGGGCCGTATCGAAGGCATGGGGCGTAGCCACGTGCCTAAGGCTCAGTGGCATACTATGTATACTCATTACACTGATGATGCTCATCATCGGCAAAAAGATCATTCGAAAAGAAGATGGGCTTTCATAGGTTATTTGTGAATTAAGACTTGAAAATCATAAAGCTTTCATGTATAATAACGAAAGTACCCT
>CAYJGI010000073.1:0-5303 GCA_964369705.1 uncultured bacterium | reverse complement strand
TAGAGTACTTGCTTGACATGCAAGGGGTCGGTGGTTCGAGTCCACTTATCCACACCATATAACAATAAAACCACCCAATGATTGGGTGGTTTTTTTTATGTTCTTTTATGTATGGATTAATTGGATTTGCAATCCTTACAGGCCGTGGGACATGACGACTGTTCTGCCTTTAGAAGCCATGCTTCATGGCCGATTTCAATAATTTCTTTCATGTTTTCAAAAGCTTTGTAGTGACTGGGATTGCCATCATTGTAGAAGTCACTCATCATGGTACAGGGAAATTCTTGACATTCTCCGCAATGGGTAAGTGTCTTTGCCTTGGCACAAGGAATAAAGGGACAGTCCTCTAAGAGCGTCTCATCGACACGACAACCTTGGCAATTGTAGTTCTTCTTAAAATTAAGACAACCTCCACAGTAAATCCCACAAAAAGATAGTTTTTCTAAAGCGATCATTGGATTCATCTCCTTTTTTCTTTATTATATCAGAATTGTATATTAAGTCAAGTGTTGTTATAAATCACCTATTATTTTAATTAATAACAATGGTTTTTGTATTTTTATGAATTTAGGCAGAAGTTTTTTACTGTTTTTTTAATTATTTTTCAAAAAAAGTATTGACAATTCTTTGTATATTGCATAGAATCTAAGTGTATTAGTTAACATAGTACACATAGGACAAAAAAGAAAAAAAGAAAAAAACAAAAAGAAGGGAAGGGTAATATGATTCATATCGATTATAAAGACAAAAGGCCCCTCTATATTCAAATCATCGAAAAAATCACCCACCTCATCACCTTGAAGGTGTTACCACCGGGAACGCAGCTTCCATCGGTGAGGCACCTGGCCCAGGAGCTCTCTATGAACCCCAATACAGTCCAAAAAGCTTACACAGAGATGGAGCGAGAGGGGATTATCTATACTGTCCGTGGGATTGGATCCTTCGTTGGTGATAATCAGGAAGCAGTCAGGGAGAGGCTGGTTAATAAGTGGAGAAGTGAATTTGAAGAATTGATAAGAGCAGGAATAGACCTGGGTCTTACTTCTGAAGAATTGCAATGCATATGGAATGATTTAATTTCTTTGGCTCAAAGGGAGGACGAATCAAAATGATAGAAACCATTAACATGACGAAATACTTTGATCAGATATTAGCCCTCGACCATGTATCGGCCACCATTAAAGATGGAAGTATCTTTGGTCTTGTTGGTACAAACGGTGCGGGAAAATCGACTTTTTTGAGGGTCTTAAGTGGCATATTAACCCCCGATGAAGGGGAAGTGATTATAGATGGAGAACAAGTATATGAAAACAAAAAAATCAAAGAAAATTTATTTTATATTAGCGATGATCAGTACTTTATTCATAATGCGACACCTGAGGAAATGAGGGATTTTTATCACCTCTACTACAAGGATTTTAGTAAGGATCGCTTCAATCAACTTCTCGCCCGATTTGGATTAGAAGAGAAAAGGAAGATCAAAACCTTTAGTAAAGGGATGAAAAAACAGCTCAGCGTTATTCTCGGAATCTCATCGGGCACCAAGTATATTTTCTGTGATGAGACTTTCGATGGCCTTGACCCTGTCATGCGCCAAGGGGTGAAGAGCATCTTCTCGGAAGAAGTCTACGAAAGAAACTTAACGCCCATCATTGCCTCCCACAATCTTAGAGAATTAGAAGACATCAGTGATACCATCGGTCTTTTGCATCGTGGTGGCATACTCCTCGAGAAAGACTTAGACGATATGAAGCTTGGCATCCATAAGGTGCAATGCGCCTTTGTGAAGCCTGTAGAGGAATCTTATTTTAAAGAACACCTGGATGTGGTATCCATCGATTATAGAGGCAATTTAATCACGATGACGGCAAGGGGAGATAAAGATAGAATCATGGCCGTCATTGGAGGGAAAGAGCCCTTGTTCCAAGAAGTGCTCCCCCTATCTTTAGAAGAAATCTTTATTGTAGAAACGGAGGTCGTGGGCTATGACATCAAATCCATATTCCTTCCTTAATATCGTAAAATCAGAGCTTAAGGAGCTTCGCTGGGCCGGCGCTCTCTACAGTGTTCTCTTCTTCTTTGTCACCATCTTGCCCACGGCATCGGAAGTTAACTTTTATTATCAGGGTCACGAGCGAATTGTAGATAGCTACAATCTCTTGAGTTTTGCCGAGATGCTATCGCCTTCTTTATGGTTTAGCTGGATTATCGGTATTGCAACGGGATGTACCATATTAAGATATCTCCATATACAAAAGCAAGTGGATTTTTATCATAGTTTACCCATCAAAAGAGAAACGCTTTTCTTTGCCAAAGTCATTGCCGGTTTTTTGATTTTTGTCATTCCTTTTTTGATGACACAAGTGGTCAGCATACTCATTGTGGCCTTTAGCGGTATGATAGAGCTGATTTCTGTAATATCGTACTTTAAGATGGTTTTGTGGACGCTCCTTGGATTTTTATTATTCTACAGTATCACCATTTTAGCCGGTATCCTCACGGGAAGAAGTATACTTCAGCTACTACTTGCTTGTTATATTGCCTTCTTTGGTATGATATGGTACTTGGTTTACCAAATCACCTTTGCACGATTTTTTGATACTTTTGTGAATACAATGTACTTTGATCAATCCATTGAGCAACTGGCTAACGTCACGCCTCTAATTCGCTTAGTAGCAGGGACCCTATATCCACAGACGGCAATGACTGCAGTGCTATGGGTACTCATGATCGTTTTCTTCTTCGCCCTTTCTATTTTCTTCTACAAAAAAAGAAGAAGTGAAGCGGCGGGAAGATCCATTGCCTTTCCTTTTTTAGAGCCGATTCTGAAGTATTCCGTGGCCCTTTTTGGTGGTATCTTAGTGGCAGAAGTTCTTGCCAGCACCAATAATAACTTGAGCGTCTATGTGTGGTACTTGATCGGGCTCATCAGTGGAAGTATCGTCGTCATAGGAATTGCCAATGTCATTTTCAGAGGTGATTTTAAAGAAGTCGTCTATAACAAGAAGAGCATTGCCATCTTTATGGTCTTTCTCCTTCTCCTATTTGGCGTTTTCTACTTTGATGCCTTTGGATACGATCGCTATACTCCAAGCATTGACTCGTTAACCTCTGTAAGGTTTAATATAAGACAAATCAGAGATTTTTACGGTGATCTTAACTATAATTACGAGTATGACGAAAACAATAACAACGGTGGCAAAGTCCACAATCGTTTTGAACTCACCACGGAGGAAGATAAGAAGGCCATCTTCGCCCTCATCGATGAGATGGAAGAAAACAATAAAACCATTTTTCCCGTAGAGGATGAATACGCCTATAAGATGGATTTTGATGGCTACTATGTTCCGGGAAGTGACGTCAAATATGATTATATCAATCTGGAAGTGCGCTTCGAGCAAGATGGAGATTACACAATCAGGCAATACAGTGGATACGTTGCCCTCCACGAAAGTGAAGCCATAGAAAGCCTCTTAGAAGGCCGTGGTGTGAAGGATGCTGCCACAAAACTCCTAAGAGATGACGAGATACTAAGTCATACCTTCTGTCTCATCGGACGAAATAACTTAGATCAATACTACTATGACACCTTAATGAATAATGTAGATGAGGAATTTAAAGAAGGTTTAATTAATGCCATGATCAAGGACATTGAAAATACGACGGTAGATGAGCTAAAGGCGGAAGGTGCAATCCCCTATATCTTAAAGATATCTTACGCCATGGATAACGACAACGAAGAAGATGACGTAGATTACATTCATGAAAACATCTACATCTATCAGTGTTACGACGAAACCATAGCGTATATTGAGACCTACTTAAAAGCCCTTGTAGGATCCATTCCGAAGGAGCTTGTCGATGAAATCCGTGTCATCGTTGAGCCTGAGACTTACGGTGATGGCGTCTTAGTGGACCCAGTCCCCAGTACGTATACGACGGATGATCCAGCCATGATAGAAGCGATTTTACAACACGCTCAATTAATGGAAACGGAAGCGAACTTCTACTACATTGATTACTTACAAGGTGCCTTAGAAGTCTACTTAAAAACCCATGAAGATATTGATGTTGACGTTAGATCTTTTGTAATTGAATATCAGCATCTACCCCAAGAGGTTTTAGATTACTTGAGTATTCAAGTAGAAAGTAGTTTGGAATAAATAAAAAATAGAGATAAAAAAGTAAGAAATTCATCGTAACAAAAGAGCCTATAGAGAAGAAAATCTATAGGCTCTTTTATTTTTTTGGGTGCCAAAGAAGCTGCCACGATTTTGCCACATCTTAACCGTTGTTTTTCCAAATGATTATTCCAAAAAAAGAGTGGGAGAATGAAAAAAATTAAACAACAGCAGCTTTTACCATAATGTCAATAGGATATAAGCCTTAGAGTGGTCCGATTGTGTTACCGCTCACCGAATAGAAAAAATGATAGAATCCAATCTTTTAGAGTATTTTCCTATGGAAAACACGCTAATTTTTATAAACAAAATTTAAATAAAAATAGTTTATTACAAATATTTAAATCATTATTGTACATAATGAACAAAATGAGTTATAATAATTATTGTATATGATTAGTTAATTAAATAACAAACAATCAATAAAGAGGTGTAAATATGAAAGTACTAATTGTAGGTGGTGTAGCAGGTGGAGCTTCATGTGCTGCAAGACTTCGTCGTTTAGACGAACAAGCAGAGATTATCATGTTTGAAAAAGGACCGTATATTTCTTTTGCTAATTGCGGATTACCTTACTACATAGGCGGGGAGATTAAGACGAAAGCAGCATTATCTTTACTCACGCCGGCAGCTTTTACCGGTAAGTTTAATGCCGAAGTGCGAATTAATACAGAAGTGATGTCCATTGATCCCGCTGCAAAAAAAGTCGTAGCAAAAAACTTAGAAACCGGTGAAACATACGAAGAAACATACGACAAGCTCGTCTTAAGCCCCGGTGCAAAACCAGTGGTTCCAAATCTTGAAGGAATTAATAATGAGCGCGTATTTACTTTAAGAAATATTCCAGACACCGTAAAAATCAAAGATTTTGTTGATTATGATTTTCCTGAGAGTGCCGTCGTTATCGGTGGTGGCTTCATTGGTGTGGAAATGGCAGAAAACCTAAAAGCCGCAGGTCTTGATGTAACCATCGTTGAAATGTCCGATCATTTGATTCAATCTATTGATTATGACATGGCCTGTGATGTACACAACTATATGAGAGAAAAAGGCGTCAATCTTGTTCTCAATAATGGAATGAAAGCCATCAAAGAAGATGGCGATAAATTACAAGTAGAATTA
>CAYJGI010000072.1:5246-6752 GCA_964369705.1 uncultured bacterium | reverse complement strand
TCTTTGTAGCTTACGCTTCCTTTTACTTTCATGATTTGATCTTCTATTAGAATCTCTCTGTATCTTTGCCATACTTCAGGAAAAACAATCAATTCGTAAGCGCCCGTCTCATCTTCTACTTCAATAAAGGCCATGGGAAGACCTTTTTTGGTGTGTTTTTTGGTGACATGGGTAATCATGCCTCCTACGATGACGGCGGTGCCATCTCTCACCGGTTCTTGTCCTTCACTGCCCATCTGTAAGTCTATTGCTCGATGGCTTCTGGCTCTTTGTAATGCCTCTTTGTAAGCAGATAAAGGATGCCCCGATAAATAAAAACCTAATACCAGCTTCTCTTGCATGAGTTTTTCTGTTAGAGAAAACTCGGGAAGATCCGGCGGCGTGATTTTTTCGAAGATGGCTTCTTCTTCCCCCATCAGCTCCATAAGGCTCATCTGACCCTTTGCTTCTTCCCTGGATTTTTGATGGGCATCTTGAAGGAGCGTATCAAACATGGCCATCTTCTGAGCCCTATTCCATGGAAAATCATCCATGGCGCCGGACATAATGAGGCTTTCCATGAGTTTTTTGTTGAGGGTGAGGCCTTCTGTCTTTGAGCAAAAATCTTCTAAATCCAAAAAACGCCCCTTCTCTCGCCGTACTTTAATCATCTCTTCTAATACGTGGCGCCCGACGTTCTTGATGGCCAAAAGGCCAAAACGCATCGTATCCCCCGATACAGAGAAAGCCACTTCGCTTTCGTTGATATGGGGAGGCAGTACCTTAATCCCCATGGCCTTACACTCTTCCATAAAATAAACCACTTTATCGGTATTATCCATAAAATTCGTAATAATCGCCGCCATAAACTCCACGGGATAATGGGTTTTTAAATAGGCGGTGCGGTACGCTAAGACGGCATAAGCCACCGTATGGCTTTTATTAAATCCATACCCTGCGAAGTAAGCAATCATTTGGAATACTTCTTCCGCTACCCTTCTTTCGATACCACGGGCCACGCTCCCCATAATAAAGGCTTCTCGCTGGGATTCCATAGCTGCCTCATTCTTTTTGCCCATGGCTTTTCTGAGAATATCCGCTTGCCCCAGGGTGAATCCTGCCATGGTTTGGGCGATTCGCATGGCTTGCTCCTGGTACAAAATCACGCCGTACGTCTCTTCTAAAATTACTTTTAAAGATTCGTGGGGGTATGTGATTCGCTCTTTATTGTGCTTATTCTTAATAAAACTACCGGCAGCACCGCTTCCCATGGGGCCGGGGCGATAAAGTCCAACGGCGGCAGCCACATCTTCAAAGGATTCAGGTTTCATTTCCCTTAAGAGAGCCCGCATTCCGTCACTCTCCAATTGAAAAATCCCTTGGGTGTTGCCTTTGGCGATGAGATCATATACGGCAGGATCATCGAAGGGGACCTCGTCAAAGTCAATGGTAATCCCCCGATTATCCTCAATAAGCTTCGTGGTGTCTTCAAGGACGGTGAGGGTTCTTAGGCCTAAGAAATCAATC
>CAYJGI010000072.1:0-5236 GCA_964369705.1 uncultured bacterium | reverse complement strand
ATGGGGAATTGGGTGACTAATACATCGTCGTTCCTTTGTAAGGGGACGTGCTCCATGAGGTCTTCTCCGCTGATCACAACGCCGGCGGCGTGGGTGCTGGCATGGCGGGGAATTCCTTCCAACTTTAAGCTGATGTCTAGGAGTTCTTTGACTTTGTCATCACTTTCCATGAGGATTCTTAAGTCGTCTACTTCTTCTATGGCTTCTTCTAATCCCATGCCAAGGGGAATGAGTTTTGCAATGGTGTCTACTTCGGCATAGGGCATGTTCATAGCCCGGCCCACATCTCTCACAACGGCTTTGCTGGCCATGGTTCCGAAGGTGATGATCTGAGCCACCTTATCTTCGCCGTATTTTTCTTTCACATACTGAATCACTTCGCCACGGCGTCTAAAACAAAAATCAATATCAATATCGGGCATACTAATACGCTCGGGGTTTAAAAAACGCTCAAATAAGAGTCCATGGGTAATGGGCTCTACGTCGGTAATCCTGAGTACATAAGAAACAAGGCTTCCAGCAGCACTTCCTCTTCCCGGGCCTACGGCAATGCCTTCTTCTCTGGCATAGCGAATAAAGTCCCATACAATGAGAAAATACCCTTCATAGCCCATACTGGCAATGACGCTGAGCTCGTACCGAAGGCGCTCCCTGAGATCCTCTGTAATGTCTTCTCCGTAGCGCTCATTAAGACCTTCTTCACAAAGATGCCCCAAGTACATAAAGCCCGTTTCAAAACCCTCCGGAATATCAAAGTGAGGCAAGTGATACTCTCCAAAGGTAATTTCTACATTACAAGCTGCGGCAATCTTTAGCGTATTGTCTAATGCTTCTTTCACGTGGGGGAAAAGCTCATCCATCTCTTCCCGTGATTTGACGTAGAAGGAGTCCCCGGGAAAACGCATTCTGTTCTCGTCATCGACGGTCCTTACCGTCTGAATACAAAGAAGAACATCTTGAGCCACTGCATCTTCTCTGTAGGTATAGTGGACGTCGTTAGTAGCAACGAGGGGAATGCCCGTCTCTTTTGACATTTCGATGAGGCGCTGATTGACTCTGATCTCATCTTCCATGCCATGGTCTTGCAGTTCTAAATAGAAGTGGTCTTTGCCAAAGATTTTTTCGTATTCTTTAGCGAGGCTCTTCGCCCCTTCGTAATCATTCTTTAAAATCCGCTGTGGAATCTCTCCGCCCACGCAACCGCTTAAAGCAATAATCCCTTCTGCGTGGGTTTTTAATAACTCGTGATCAATCCTCGGCTTATAATAAAAGCCTTCTAAGTAAGATAGAGACACCAGTTTTTTGATGTTTTGATATCCTGTATTGTTCTTTGCGAGAAGGACCAAGTGGCGATACATAGGATCATCGCTTCTGCCACTTTTTTGAAGGCGACTTTCCGGTGCCACGTAAGCTTCTACCCCTAAGATAGGATGGATTCCTTGTTTTTTTGCTTCTTTATAAAAATCAATGACGCCATACATAGAGCCGTGATCTGTGATTGCAATGGCGGGCATGTCCATGGCCTTTGCCACTTTGATGAGGTCTTTGATTCGAGCGGTGCCATCTAAGAGGCTATATTCGCTATGGACGTGAAGATGGACAAAAGACATGGGGTGCCTCCTTTCTTCGCCTTCATTAAAAGGCGGTTTTCCTTACTCTTATTGTATGATATTCAGGCTTTTTTTTAAATAGCTAATTCTAAATTATTCGTAAAATTCCTGTGATAAAAGGGTACCAAAAAAGACTAGCAAAGGCTAGTCTCATCCGTGTCTTCCATAAAACCAAAACCAATGAGTCCGGGGCCTGCATGGCAGCCCACCACTGGGCTTAAATAGTTGGTGTATAATGGGGTTTCGCTGTCTATTTTTAATTCGGATTTTAATAGGTCAATAAATTGGTACGTTACCTGCATGGAGCTCGTCGTTATGATGGCTACCAGTTTCTTCCCTGCGGAAAGCTCCATCTTGGCTAAATCTACCATCTTATACCATGTTTTTTTGGTGCCTCTGATTTTTTCTTTGATATTAAGAGTCCCTTTCGTTACTTCAATGATGGGCTTAATATGAAGAATATTCCCAATGGTTGCCACCGACTTATGAATACGGCCGCCTTTTTGTAAGTAATCTAAGTTCTCCACCATAAAGTATACCGATAGCGTTTGTTTAATGTTTTCTATGTAATCATAAATCGCTTCAAAAGTCATGCCTTCTGACGCTTTCTTAATTGCAAGTAGGGCGAGTTCTCCCGTAGCCATGGAGACGGACTTGGAGTCTACGACCCTAACCCTTGATTGAAGATCTTCTCTCAGTAAGCTCTTTGCAAGGAGTGCCGATTGGTACGTACCGCTAAGGCCCGATGACATGGTAAAAACCAGAATCTCTGCTTCTGGCGTCTCGCGAAAAACTTCTTCATACCTCTCTAAAAAGGCGCTGGGTGTTGGCTGGCTCGTCGTGGGCAATACCTCTTCCCTCGGAAGACGATCATAAAAAGTCTCCGGCGTAATGGTGACTCGATCGATATGCTGTTCTTCACCAAAGTGGATCGTAAGGGATACCATCTTGATGCCGTATTGTTCCATAAGATCTTCTCGGATATCGCTACTACTATCAACGATAACACGGATATTCGAGTGGTGATAAAATGACTGCGTCTCTGCGCTCATGAGATGATTGGCCCCTTTCGTGATTCACACATATTTTACATTATAGCACAGAATTGTGTTTTTGTTGTGAAAAAAAAAGAGAATGCTTTTTATAGAAAGCACTCTTTTCGTCAAATATGATTTGCCATTTTTTGTAAATCTCTTCAATATAATCTTTCATATCAAGTTGAAAAGCCTTCTTGAGATGCTTCTCTTGCAAGACTTCTTCCGGTTTGCCGTAGGAGAGGATCTCGCCTTCGTGTAGGAGTAACATGGTATCGGTAAAACGCAGGGCTAAATTAAGATCATGGAGTACACCGATTAATGTATTGCCATTATCTTTAGACCAACGGCTTAAGTGGCTCATGAGTTCTATTTGGTTTTTGAGGTCTAAGTGGTTCGTCGGCTCATCGAGGAGTATTACTTCCGGCGCTTGGGCAAAAGTCCTCGCCAAAAAAGCCCTCTGCAATTGTCCTCCCGACAAAGTCCCGATGGCGTGATCCTTCACATGAAGAAGTCCCACCACTTGAAGACTCTCCGCTACGACGGCACGATCACCCTCGGTTACTTCATTAAAAAGCCCCTTTTTCTGGTGCATATAGCGGCCCATCATGACGGCATCGTCCACGCTATAATCTAAGTATACCGTCGTATTCTGCCCCATCATGGCTAAGGGTTTGGCCATATCTTTTCTTTTGATATTTCTGACTTCTTGGCCGTTTAAAAGCACTGAACCTTCATAGGGAAGGAGGCCCGCTAAGACTTTAAGAAGAGTTGATTTTCCAGAGCCATTTGCGCCTAAGATGCTGAGGTTTTGATTCTTTGTAACGGTAAAGGAGATGTTTTTTAAGACGGGCTCTTTGCCGTAGCCAGCCGTTAGGTTTTGTACGATGAGCATTTATTACTTCTCCCTCTTACTAAAAAAGATGTATGCAAAAAAAGGTGCGCCAATCAGTGCCGTAATGGCTCCTACGGCCAGTTCGCTGGGGGCTATGATGGTACGGGCAATTAAGTCGGCCAGCACCATAAAGGCTCCGCCAAAAAGAGCCGATATGGGGACGACTAAGCGGTGGTTCGACCCAAAGAAACGGCGTACAATATGGGGCGCTATGAGGTCAATAAAACCGATAATCCCCGTAAAAGCCACGGCAACGCCGGTAATGGCGGAAGAGACGCCTAAGAGGGTCCACTTCACTCTTCTTTGGTCTACGCCCATAGTGCTTGCCGCCGTCTCGCCAAAAGTCATAATATCCATTTCTTTGTGGTAATACGTGAGCCATAGTATCCCAATCACAGCAATGGGAAAAACAATCCAAAAGATATCCCATCCCTTCAGAGAGAAGGAACCCATTTGCCACCTAACAATGTATTGCAGTCTTTCTCCTGCAATGGATGTGAGGAGGGTGAGAAGCCCATTAACAAAAAGGGAAAAAACCATACCCGTTAAAATTATCGTATGACTGGTCATCCGTGGATCAATCTTCTGCGCCACAATGACTGCAATGAAGACGGTACCCATTCCGAAGATTATTCCAACAATGGGTAAAGAAAAATTCGCAATCCAAGGAATCGTAATCCCAAAGGCAATCACAAGGGCCGCCCCAAGGGCAGACCCCGAGCTCACCCCTAAAGTAAAGGACGAGGCTAAGGGATTCTTTAAGACCGATTGCATGACGGTACCGCTCACCGCTAAGATGGCGCCTACCACAAAAGCCAGTAGCACCCTAGGTAGTCTCATATCCCAGATAATGGCGATGGTGCCGTCGCTGATTTCTTCTTTGACTCCCATATTAAACAGCTTACCTCCTATGATACTCAGTGTCTCAGAAGGCATCACAAATACACTGCCGGCACCGATGCCCACAATGATGATAGCGATACAAACGAGTAAGACGATGAGTATTTTAAGGGAGGTTTTCATAGATTTTCTGTGCTTTCTTTATGGTGTGATTAGTTAAAAATCTCCGGGTAGATTTGTGTTGCCATTTCGTTTAATGCTTGAATGATTTTATGGCTGGGTCTTGAGGAGCTATCGGCATCAATGGCGTATACCGCTTCATTCTGAATGGCGGTAATTACATCCCAGCCGTCCCTGGCTAAGATACTTCCAACGGGATCGGGTACGTAGTTGACGTTGGTTAAAATCACATCGGGGTTCTTCTCTACTACTTGCTCTTGAGAAATCCCTACCCATGAAGTCTGGTCAGCAAAAACATTCACACCGCCGGCAATCGTGAGTAGTTCGTCTAAGAATACGCCACTGCCAAAGGTGGTGAGGTATGGGTCGGGAGCGATTTCCATGTAGACCGTCTTCTTCGTCACTACTTCCGTTACTTTATCTATGATCGCTTTAATCTCTGTATTCATTTGTTTCACAATCGCTTCCGCTTCTTCCGTTTTATCCACTAAGATACCGATAAAATGAATATCTTGTTGAATCGCCGCAACACTCTCACTATTTGGAATGTATACCACACAGATGCCTTGCTCTTTAAAAGAAGCTAAAGGATCCACTCCTTCTAATTTGGTGAGAGGGGTTGCAATAATCATATCGGGAGATAATTCTGTAATCGCCTCAGGATTCGGTGCCATAAT
>CAYJGI010000071.1:1344-6769 GCA_964369705.1 uncultured bacterium | reverse complement strand
CGTTATCTTGATTGCGGTATGATGATTTTTGATCGTAAGAAACAGCATGTCAATTCCGGCGGGAGTGGGTGTGGGTGTGCCGGTGTAGTGACGTACGGCCATTTACTTAAAGAACTGTCGGAGGGCAAAATCAATCGCCTACTCTTAGTGGCAACGGGAGCACTCCACTCTCCTACCAGTGCCCTCCAAAGTAAGACAGTCCCTGCAATAGCCCATGCCGTCAGTATAGAAAGGAGTCCAAGGTAATGGATTTGTTCCTTTATTTCAAAGTCTTTTTATTCGGTGGCGCCGTCTGCGCCCTCTGCCAAATAATCTTAGATAAGACCAAATTGACACCGGCCCATGTCCTAACCGGTCTCACCGTCTTAGGAGGAATTCTCGGCGGTTTCGGCCTTTATGATTCGCTGGTGGATATCTTCGGAGGCGGTGCCAGTACCCTCATTGCCAGTTTTGGCAACCAGTTGGTGCAAGGGGTGATCACCGCCGTAGAAACCGATGGCTTCCTTGGTCTATTGACGGGGATGTTTTCCCTAACCAGTGCCGGGATCAGTGCGGCAATCATCTTCGCCGTTTTTTACTCCCTAATCTTTAATCCCAAAGGATAAAAAAAAAGCAGAACAGATTGTTCTGCTTTTTTAATTTATTTTTTTTATAATCGAAAACGGGCACCACTGTAAAAAAAAGTCACCATTAGGAAGAAGGCCACTGTTACGACTAAAGGTGTCGTGATCTCGATTCCTAAGAGAGCGATGATACTGGATGTAATATTAATGATGGGTAAGTAGTATGATTGCAATAAAATTCCTACATAGCCGGAAGGATAAGGGATGGAAAATACAGCGGGAATCACAATCATTAACAACACAACAAGAGGCACAATATGGCCCAGCATCGTCGTTTTTTTAATATTCTCATCTTCCCGTGCCATAAAGTATCCATACACAAACCATAATATCAAAAACACAGCACCAAACAAAAACAAAGGCGGTAATTCATCAAGCCAAATGGTAAGAAGCCCGAGGTGTAGCAAATAACCCATTAAAAAAGGCGTAAAAGCAATGCCTATAAAGATTAGCTTTTTCATGGTGATCCTCTCTTTTATGACAATGTACGTTTTATAGAAGTATAATCCCCAGTACACCGCAAATCAAAATAAGCAGTATGGGGTGAAGTTTTGTTTTAATTCCGAGGATAACGGCAATGAGCGTAAGGGCCACCGTCATAAAGTCAATACGGGGGAAAACACCGCCGGTAATACTGGTAAGTAGTTTTCCATCGAAGAAAGAAACATCAATAAGAGAAAAACTGGCGGCAAAAATCATCCCCACTACCGTAGGTCTTAAGAAGAAGAAAATACTCTTCTTTATGGGATGGTTCATATATTTTAAGAAGTAGATACAAATGCAAAGTATGATAATAAGAGAAGGCATTATCACACCAACGGTAGCAATGAGCCCTCCAAGAAGCCCCCCTTGTTCGTACCCTACGAAAGTCGCCGTATTAATGGCAAGGGGCCCCGGTGTGACTTCTGCAATGGCTAAAATATCATAAAACTCCTTCAACGTCATCCAGCCCATGGATTCTACGGAATTCTGTATGAGGGGAATCATGGCATAACCGCCACCAAAGGTAAAGAGTGCAATCTTAAAAAACTCGGTAAAAAGGGTGAAGTAAATCATCGGCCTCCCTCCTTCGTCAATTCTATCATCCGATCTCTAAGAAGAAAGTAAGAAAGAAGCCCAAAAATCACAGAAGCAAAAACAAGCAAAATAGGATTCAAATTAAAAAGGAATACTAAGATGGCTGTAATTAAAATAATGACAAGGCCTATGTAATGCTTTGCTGTTTTTTTTGCCATGCGAATAGCAGAAATAAGGATAAGGGCAATGATGGCGGCACGAATTCCACCAAAAAACCGCTGTACCACCGGTAAATCAAAAAAGTGGCTACTAAAAATTGCAATCAAAGTAATAATCACGTAAGAAGGAATCATCATGCCAAGGGTTGCCACAAGGCTTCCATGAGTCCCTGCTACTTTAAAGCCAATAAACATGGAAGAATTAATGGCAATAGCGCCCGGTGCTGACTGGGCTAAGGCAAAGATGTCTACGATATCATCTCGACTGATAAATCCATGATTGTCTACAAATTCTTTTTCGATAATAGGAATCATGGCATAACCACCACCAAAAGTCAGGGCGCCGATTTTTAAAAAAGTCCAAAAAATCTGTAAAAGGGTTTTGCCTTTTGTCATGATATTCCTCCAAAAAAATATAAAAAAACGGAGTGAGTCTGTAAGCCGAATTCTGTCGTGGATGGCCATCTATCTAGGATGACAGTTACCTGTCACCTCCAGCGATCTTACCCGGAGACAGAGCGGGCCGCTCCATCGTCTCCCTATTTGATCTTGCTCCAAGTGGGGTTTACATAGCCAAGCAGTTACCTACTTGCTGGTGAGCTCTTACCTCGCCTTTCCACCCTTACCATTTGCATGGCGGTATCTCTCTGTTGCACTTTCCCTGAGGTCGCCCTCGCCGGCCGTTAACCGGCACCCTGCCCTGTGGAGTTCGGACTTTCCTCGTGTCTATCTCGTAAACACGCGACCATCTAACTCACTCACATTTTATAATCTATATAGTATTGTAATTCTTCTTCCAGTTGTTGTCTACGCTTTTTACTGTTTTCACCTTTTATGTCTTTGATTTTTGACAGTTTATCGGTGAGTTGTTTTGTTTTTACTTCAATGTAATCATCAAAAAGCGGTGCTTTTTTGATTCTGTGTATGGGGCCGATGAGGAGGTCTTCCCTGGTATACTTCTTATCTGTGCCCATCTTGACTGTCCATACTTCGTATAAGAAATCATCTTTCACCAAACTCTCATCAAGAATGGTAAATCCATTGCTGTTTAGATATGTTCGCAATTCTTCATAACCACTTTGGGGCTGAAGGATAAAGACTTCGTGTCCTAAGAGACGCTCTTGATGTGCTTTTAAGATTTCTATCATCGTGAATCCCCCCATCCCTGCAATGACGACGCCATCGAAGGCTTCATTGATGGGGCTTAGACCGCTGCCAAAATAGACTTTGATTGCATGGGTAAGCCCTTTGCTTGCGATGTTGTTTTTGAGGCGCTTAAGGGGGCCTTTTGCCACTTCTACGGAGAATACTTGCGCACACTTCTCTTCTTCTATCATAGCCATAGAGAGTTGACCGTGATCGGCACCCACATCGACAATGGTATGAAGACCCTCGGGGATTTGATTTAATATCTGACGTAGTCTCAGGCTTAACATGGGGACTCCTCTTATAAAAAAACGCAAAATGTCTTTAAATTGACACAAAAAAACTTGCTCATGAAAGCAAGTTGTTTTCTGGTGGGCCTTCGGGGACTCGAACCCAGGACCAATCGGTTATGAGCCGACCGCTCTAACCAGCTGAGCTAAAGGCCCGTAAAGGGAAGGTGCCAAAATAAACTAATAAAATGGCTCCAATAAAAAAATGACTCCGATAAAAAAATGGCTCCTCAGGTGGGACTCGAACCTACAACCCTTCGGTTAACAGCCGAATGCTCTGCCATTGAGCTACTGAGGATCACTGCTTTATTATTATATGAATAAACACGACTTTTGTCAATATTTATTGGAGATATACTGCATTTTATTGTTATAAAATCTTTTGTTTTTTTGCTACTTTTACCATGATATCCAGTTTTTGCCCTTTGTATTCCATCAATCAAATAAAAAAGGCTTAACTTAAAAGATGACTGGGTTAAGCCTTTATCATGATTATATTTCTACGTAGGGGCTACCCTCTGTGGCAAGCCTCTTTAAGGGAAGCGCTTTATAAAGAAGAGTAACCACAAAAACGGTGATTAAAAACTCCATTGCCATGTATGGGCCATTGTAAATAATGGAGTAGAGGGCCGGTGATTGTCCTTCCGGCGCGTAGGCTTTCCATATGAGAATCCCCGATAGGAAGTGGCATACAAAACGAATAGCCACAACGCACATACTGCCAGCCACAAAACCACTGAGTTTGTTTTTGAAGATTCTACCGATGCTTCCCGCCAGGCCAAGAACACCAAAGGCAATGACGTAATCTAAGAAAATCACAAGAACAAAAGATAAAAGATCGCCCGTTGGCGGTGGATAAAATCCAAGTAGCATCTGGATTAAACTATAAGTAAAAGCAACAAAAACAGACCATTTTGCATTATGAAGATAACTAAATAGTATAATCGGCACCATGCTGGCTAAAGTGACAGATCCTCCGTTAGGCATTTTGTACAGTACAATGAAAGACAGTACTGTGGCCATTGCAATCATGATGGCACCCTGTGTTAGTTTTTTGATTTTTTTATCCATATTAACTCCTATTGATTTTGATTTATCACAGAGAGGCCATAAAAAAAGCCGTAGCAAATGCTACGGCGAAAAATCATGACAAAACACATTTTCCTACGCTGGCATTATCCAGATCAGGTATAAGGGTTTAAGGATGTGAATCATCCTAATCTCAGCCGAAAATTCTCAGCTCCCCTGTGATATTCTTTTGATGACTTCATTATAATGAAGTCTTTGTCATTTGTAAAGCTTTTTTTATTCTTCTTCCATGGTGATCACTTCAAAGGCCGGTGTCCCTGTATTGCCGTTGTAGCTGATATAATACTCGGTGACGGTTTTCTCTTCATCGGGCATGGTGATCTTAATCTTCGTATTGGGGGCGCCTTCCGGCCTGATGGCTGTAATATGCAGGATAAAACCGTCGGCAATATCTTCATAGCTATGAATGATAGCCATTTCCGTAAAATCATCTTCATTGTATTCCACGGAGATGATTTCTATGGTAGAGCCGGCAAACTTCGGAATAAGGATCATCTTCTCAGGGCTCTCTTGATTTAATATAATGGCTTCTGTGGGAATGATGTCAAGGCTCTCATCGACGGCTTCTTCATTGTGAATAAGTGCCACGGTATCCACCGTATCACCAAAAACCTCGGTGCTTGAAATATGCTGGGTATAAGCCCCATTCACTTCTAAGCCAAGATCGAGATCTGTATCTTGATCGACGTTGGGATCTTCATCGGTATTAGCCGTGCATCCCGATAGTATCAGTACCATGACCATTAGGAGCGGAAGTAAAATCTTATAGATATTTTTCATTTTTTTGTTACCTTTCTATTAGTTATTAGAAACAGGAATATAAGGAATGATATTCCTTGCTAAATTGACAATAGGCATGCTTTGTAAGTAGACTGTTCCAGGTCCTACAATTTCCGTCAAAAACAGGCCCTCTCCACCCAAAAGCTTATTCTTAATGCCGGGCACCATGGTTACTTCAATGGAGCAAGTGTCGTCCATTGCCGCTAAGTGGCCTGTACTCACAACGATTTTTTCACCTTGCTTTAACGTGAATTCAGTGACA
>CAYJGI010000071.1:0-1334 GCA_964369705.1 uncultured bacterium | reverse complement strand
ATACGCTAAGATCCACTTCCTCAGTGGCTGCTAAAAAACCGTTTTTTTGCACCACAATCCCTTTAGATGGTGTGATTTGTAGGGCTTTTATTTCTCCTGGAAGTGAACTGGCAAAGGCAATGATGCCCGGTCCACCTTCGGGTGAATAGCGATTCAAAAACAGTGAATCTCCTGAAAACAATCGTCCAAAGACTTTACCCATGCCACCGCCGGTTGTGGTTTCCATTTTCATATTACCGCTCATCCAGCTCATGGCACCGCCTTCGCATTTTAGTGTTTCTCCTGGGTTAAGTGTACACGTTACCACCGGTAAGGGTGTTCCGTCGATTTTATAATTCATGATGTCCTCCTTATTTTTTACAATAGGCACTGTAGATATACAGTGCCTATTGTTTTTTTTATCTTATTTTGGTTGTAATACGCCGGTATCGTTGATTCGCTTTAGTGCTTCTAAGATATTTTCTTGATCGCCAAAGGACGTTAAACGGAAAAAGCCTTCGCCGTTCTGGCCAAATCCCGCACCGGGGACGCCGACGATAGCTGCCGTCTCAAGTAAATAATCAAAAAACTCCCAACTGCCCATACCACCGGGGCATTTGATCCAAATATAAGGAGAATGCTCTCCACCGGTATACCAGATATTATTCTTGCGAAGGGTCTCTGTGATGATGCGGGCATTTTCTTTATAACCTTCTGTAATCGCCGCTACTTCTCTTCTGCCTTCTTCACTGAAAATACCAAGGGCGCCCCTTTGTACGATATAGCTTACGCCGTTTGTTTTTGTTGTTTGGCGTCTTAACCACATGCGATTGAGATTCATTCCTTCTCTCTCCAGCTCCATGGGTACCAAGGTGTAACCACAGCGAGTACCGGTAAAACCGGCCGTCTTACTAAAAGAGCAAAACTCAATGGCACAAGTCCTTGCCCCTTCAATCTGTAAAATACTGCTGGGTAAATCGCCTTCACCTACGAAGGATTCATAGGCTGCATCAAAGATGATAATAGCGCCTTGCTGATTGGCGTAATCTACCCACGCCTTCAGCTGTTCTTTGGAGTAGACTGCACCCGTTGGATTGTTGGGAGAGCAAAGATAGATTAAGTCGCATTTTACGCTACTGTCGGGCATGGGTAAGAAGTTGTTTTCTTCTGTACCGTTCATGTAGATGATTTCTCTTCCTGCCATGACAGAAGTGTCCACATAGCTTGGGTAGACGGGATCAGGGATAAGGGCGACGTTACCGTCTGCCGTAATATCTAAGATGTTACCAAGATCTGCTAAAGCACCATCACTGATAAAAATCTCATCTTGAGATAGTGTAACACCCTTCTCAGCC
>CAYJGI010000070.1:0-6801 GCA_964369705.1 uncultured bacterium | reverse complement strand
GGTAAAGCCATTGGAGAAGGCAAAACCTTCGATGATCTTAAGCTCTACGCAAGGACCATACAAATCCTCTTCTTTGGGATTGGTCTCTTAAGCGGTTTTCTATATTACATTGCAAAACCCCTCATCTTACCGCTATACGATTTAACGGGAGATACGCTACTCCTCGCCCAGAGTTTTATGGCGATTATCAATATCACCATTATCGGTACCAGTTATCAAGCACCGGTCATTGGCGGTATTGTCCGTGGCGGCGGCGATACAAAATTTGGTTTTTGGGCCGATACCCTCTGTATGTGGCTATTCACCATACCCATTGGATATTTATCTGCTTATGTTTTTCATTGGCCGCCTGAATGGACGTTCTTCCTCATGCGAGTGGATCAGCTTTTTAAGGGCATTATTGCCTTTATTAAAGTCAACCGTATGGGTTGGATTCGCCACTTAACACGGGCAGAATTGTCGCCCAATACCACAGAAGATTCCTGATTCTAATCGTAAGAACAAAAAAAGCATTTGCAATGGCGCAAATGCTTTTTGTTATTTGTTATAACATTTTTTTTCGGTATAGAATAAAAGCAATGACAATCATAAATCCCATGGACAATGCCAATACAAACCAAAAGTTAGGGAGTGGTATTCCATCGACGTTCATACCATAAAAACTGGCAACCATGGTCGGCACTGCCATTAAGATGGTAATGACCGTTAGAATACGCATAACAATATTTAAGTTATTGCTAATAATACTGGCGAATGCATCCATGGTACCGCTTAAAATATTGGTATAAATATCGCTCATCTCTACGGCCTGCCTGAATTCGATGAGTACATCTTCAAGGAGCTCCTGATCTTCTTCATACATCTTCAGATAACGTCCCCGTTGTAGCTTCTCGATGGTAACCATGTTACCCCGTAAAGAAGTATTGAAATAAACCAGGGATTTTTCTAAGTCAAGGAGCTGGATGAGTTCTTTATTTTTCATGGATTTGTGGAGCTCACGCTCCACGCGATTGCTCATTCTATCGATTTGTTTTAAATACATTAAGTATCTTGTGGCCAAACGAAAGAGCAGTTGCAGCGTAAATCTTGTATGAAAACCGGTATCCACTTGCCTCACTGCACCGCTTATCATATCGTTCATGATGAGGGTGGTTTTTAGACAGACGGATATCATATGGTCTTTTGTCACGATGAGTCCCATGGGAATCGTTTCGAAGGTGACTAAACGGTCATCATCACTGGTGGCGTAAGGCACGTCCATAATCATGAGAGTCACGCCATCTTCCACCTCAATACGGGAAGCTTCTTCTTCGTCGAGGGCCGCTTTAATCATATCGATGTCTACTTCCGTCACCGCCGCCACTTTTTCCATTTCTTCTTGAGTGGGATTGGTTAGGCTAATCCATGTTCCATCTTGGATTTCATCAATGGGGGTTGTAATCTTATCCAGTGTTTTGAATATCTCTATCACTCGTATGACCTCCTATCTACGGGATGCAGCCATACCTTGTGTGGCTGCAATCATTGTTTTGTTTTGTTTTCTTCTACTCTGTGAATCTGTGTCCATTATGCAGCCATCCTTTCTTTTTTTTTCACATTGCTCTTTTACTATTTTACTTAAAAAAATCAAAAAAATCAATGGCAGTTGCTTTTTTTACCTTTTATACACAGCCCATTGATTCAAAATTTACATACATAATCTTTTTTAATTCTCCACATAATACAGTTGTACCACTAAATTTTTTATGAATCCAAAGGAGAGATAACATGAGTTGTAACACACCAAACAAAGCCATCAGATGTTCTATTACCAACTGTCAACACCATTGTAGCAGTGCCGATTATTGTTCATTGAATGCTATTTCTATCGGAACCCACGAAGCCAATCCAACACAAAAAGAATGTGTCGACTGCGAATCCTTCATGATGAAGTAACAAAAAGGGTGTCCTCAACAATGAGACACCCTTTTTTCATTGCTTTTTAAAATCCTTTTTAGTACAATGAATAAGAACTTAAAGGAGAGATGCATATGGATTTGAACAAACAATACCAATTTATCGCCACTTCTGCCTTCGGCATTGAATCGATTACCGCAAAAGAATGCAAAAGACTGGGATTTCATGATGTCCATGTGGATAATGGTAAAATATATTTCAAAACAGACCTAAGAGGAATGGTAAAAGCCAATTTATGGCTTCGTACTGCCGATCGTGTCTTATTGGTTGTGGGAGAATTTACGGCCAGAACATGGGACGAGCTTTTTGAAAAAACAAAAAAACTTCCCTGGTCCCATTATATTACCAGAGATGGCGTCTTCCCTGTCAGTAAAGCCAAGGCCGTCAAAGCCACACTCTTCAGCCTCTCCGATTCTCAAGCCATTGTGAAGAAGGCAGTGGTTGAAAGCCTCAAAAAAGACTACAATACTTCATGGTTTGATGAAAACGGCGAAGATACGTACAGCATCTTAGTCAGTAACCTTAAAGACACCGTAACACTCTCCATTGACACATCGGGCATTGGCCTGCACAAAAGGGGCTATAGAGCAAAACAAAACTCAGCCCCTATTAAAGAGACTTTAGCAGCAGCCCTAATAATCCTTAGTAAATGGCACCCTGATCGCACCCTCTATGATCCTTTCTGCGGCAGTGGTACCATCCCCATTGAAGCAGCCATGATTGGAATGAATATGGCACCGGGGATTAATAGAACCTTTGCTTTTCAAAAATGGAGCGATACCCTTAAACAGCTGCACATCGAAGAACGGCGCTTCGCATTACAACAAATTAACTACGACCGTAATCTTACCATTATCGGCTCCGATAACGATTACTTCAGTATTAAAATGGCAGAAGAAAATGCCATGAATATGGGTGTTGAAGAAGCCGTTAGTTTTCAAAAGCTTGATTTTGAAGATTTTTCTTCTAAGAAGAAGTACGCCTACGTCATCACCAACCCGCCCTACGGTGAGCGAATGAGTGAACACTTAGAGTGTGAAAGACTCTATAAGCTGATGGGTAATAAGTTTTTGCCGAATACCACTTGGAGTATGAATATCATCACGAGCCACGAAGGCTTTGAAGCCATCTTTGGGCTTAAAGGCAAAAACCGTAAGCTCTATAATGGTAAGATCAAAACTTACTACTATCAATACTTAGGACCGGTCCCACCTCGTAAACCAAGCGAGAATCATATATCATCTTCTAAGGAGGAACAAAATGTCTGATTGCACAAAAACCGTAAGTCAAGAAGTAGAAGAACTGGAACGTACTTTAATGCGTTCTGCTGATTTTGAAGATCCCAGTGTACTGGGAGAACTGATTTCCGATGATTTTGTCGAATTTGCAAAAACCGGTAAAATCCTACCAAAATCCGTAGTCATGGATTACCTCATCAACGTTAAGACCACAGGTGATGTTCCCCTCGATGATTTTCAAGTACAAAGAGTGACCGATGACGTATATCTCATTACTTATTGTGCCGTCCACCCCGGTGGAACCGGCGTAAGACGCTCTTCCCTCTGGAAAAAAGAAAACGGCAAGTGGCAGACCATCTTCCATCAAGGAACGACGGTACCTAAAGAAGAAATGAAGTAAATCAAAACCATTGATCAAACAAAGCCCCACTTTACGGTGTGGGCTTTGTTGTTTATTTACTAGATTTTGACCCACTATTAATTATTTTATTTATACACATAAAATAGTATTGACAATCATTACTATTAGTGGTATGATATAAACAAATAGTAGAGGGTATGATTTGACCAAATACTTCTACTACCAAATTCTAATACGGTTACATCCGTAAATATCAAAAATGGAGGAGTCACACGATGAGAAGTATTACAACATTTGATTTACAATATGCCCACAGATTTTATGGTTTTAAGGGAGAAGCTCAATATCTACACGGTCATACCGGTGTATTAACCATTGAGGTGGAAGGTGATATCAATCCCGGTGTCAATATGGTTTTCCCATGTAATGAGATTCAAAAAACAGCGTGGTCTCTCCTTAAGAATTTTGACCATGCACTGATTTTAAGAGAAGATGATCCATTACTGCCCGCGATTCTTAAAGTCTATGAAGATACAGGCATTAAAGATGGTACACCGCAAAACCAAATGAAAGGTGACGCATTCAAGACAGAGCTGGCAACGGCTTACCCCGATTGTAGATTGGTGGTTACCAAGGAGACACTCACCGTTGAGGGAATGATTAAGATTGTCTATGACCTCTTAAAAGACCAACTCAATATTGCAAAAATCACGTTCACCAGTGGTGTCAATGCCGCTTCCGCTGATTTTGTAACCAAGAATGATATTGACCTATGCCCCCTATGTGGTATTGCATTAGATCAAAACGGCGTATGCCCAAAATGCGGATACAAAAAATAATTCCCCATTACAACAAAAAAAAGGATGTGAAAATATTTCACATCCTTTTTTGATTCTGTTATTGTTATTACTCTTCTTTTAATCTGCTGGGATAAAGAAGGTATAACACCAAAGCCAATAAAGAGGATAACATCACACTGATGCTTTCGAAAGAGATGAATTTACCAAAGTTTTGCAGTATTTCCGCTGTGGCCAATGCATCAAAAAACGTAGATGCCGTGCCGTTATTCAGACTCATCACTGCACTGCCAATATAGGCGCCCATGACTTCAATCAGTATGATCATAAAAAGAAGGCCAAGAAAACCCATTAGATTCTTACACCAGTCTTTTTTGATGGCAAGGCCAGTTAGGATGGCGATGCCAATATAGAAGATGGCCATAACCATAGAAGAAATCCCGCTGATAAAAAACACATGATACAATGTGGTAAAGATGGCAACTAGAATTCCTACCACAACGCCTCCCACAGAGGACGCCACTAAAATGCCCGCTAATTCAAGGTGAATCGGTAAGTCAAAATAATTGCCGGCAAACAGTAGTCCTAAGGACAGAACCGTTGAAACCAGTATAAGTAGCATTGTTGCGCCATCAAAAGAAAAGGCAAAGGCGTTTTTTTCTCGTCTTACTAACATAATGATCCTCCAGTTGCATTTGGTTTTGTATATGAGTTGCTGCCATTTTATCGAAGCTTTAGTGGTTTTGTGACTCTTTCTCTCTAAGATGAGTCCCCTATGCCATAGGCAAACAGATCATAGTAGCTGCATAAAGCAAACATTTTATTCCAAAAAATTACAATTTACTTTTTTTATTATATCACAGATGAAAAAAAATCAACATTTATTTTAAAATAATACAAAAAAAAATAGCATTGAGTTGGAGGTTTCTCAATGCCGAGTGTGGTTGTTGCTAATCTTACTTATCTCTTAATTTTTCTCTTTTTTTTATTTTCTATACTTTTTAGTCGATTTCCTTTTCATGTTTTTTCTGTTTGCTTCGTCCTTACATTTTTTAGTATAAAGGCAAATTGTGAAATTTATATGATGCAATCACAAGTTTTTTTAAATAAAGTCAAAAAGTGATGTACTGAGGTATCTTTCTCCCGTATCCGGTAAGAGGACAACGATTCTTTTTCCCTTCGAATCTTCTCTATTAGCAATTTTGGTTGCGGCATAAAGGGCAGCGCCGCCACTAATGCCCGCTAAGATACCCTCTGTCTGCCTTAGTTTTTTTGCCGTTTCTAAGGCTTCCTTTGTTGAGACGGTACAAATATGGTCAATAATGTCTTTATTGAGTATTTGGGGTACAAAACCTGCACCGATTCCCTGAATTCCGTGGGGTCCCGCTGTCCCCTCCGATAGAACAGGGCTTTCCTCCGGTTCTACTGCAATGATTTTTGTACGGGGAGATTTTTCTTTTAAGACTTCTCCTACACCGGTAATCGTTCCGCCACTTCCTACTCCGGCCACAAAATAATCCATCTTCCCTTCTGTATCGTGTAGAATCTCTATAGCCGTTGTTTGTTTATGGGCCATGGCGTTGTGAGCATTTGTGAATTGCGATGGAATAAAAGCTTTTGGATACGTCTTAGCCAGTTCTTCTGCCTTATCGATGGCACCTTTCATTCCCAGTTTTCCTTCCGTTAAGACGATAGATGCACCAAAGGCCTTTAAGAGTTTTTGTCTTTCTACACTCATCGTGTCCGGCATGGTTAAAATGAGAGAATACCCTCTAATGGCTGCAATGTAGGCAAGACCAATGCCCGTATTGCCACTGGTTGGTTCGATGATCACCGTATCTTGATCGAGCTTCCCTTCTTCTTCTGCGCCATTTAGCATATAAAGTGCTGCTCTGTCTTTGACGCTCCCTTGGGGATTAAAAGCTTCCAGTTTGACGACGATTTCTCCATGGAGATTTTCTTGATTGCCATATCTCTCAAGGGATACCATGGGGGTTTTTCCGATCAGTTGTGAAATATCTTTATAAATACCCATTTTGTCTCCTTTATTTATCTTCTAAAAAAACTATTTTAGTGCCACATTCTGCTTTATGAATATGATATAATATAGTGCAGTAAAAGTAAATCTATATTAAAACGAGGTGATCTTATGGAACTACACGAATGGCTCATGGTTGAGTCTTCTAAAGTGGCAAAAGAACTAACTCAAGTGAATCAAGCCCATTTACAAAACTCAAATTTTTGTGGATTCGGTCTTAAACATAAAGTATCGGAATTGCTGACAGAGCTAAAAACCGCTCTTTTTCCCACGATTTATGAAGTGCAAGTCGTCGATGATGCTCGCCTTGCCGCTTCTGTCAATCAAAGACTGTATCATATTACGCTACACTTAAATACCATTATGAAACAAGTTCTTACGCAAAAATGCCAAGAAGAAAAAAAAGGCACC
>CAYJGI010000069.1:0-6837 GCA_964369705.1 uncultured bacterium | reverse complement strand
ATTGAAAACAAAAATTACAATACGTATTTATGCACCGAATGTCACTCACTAAGTGCCAAAAACACGTTAGAACACGATATTCTAACGGAATTTATTGGAGAAGAAGAAGTCGAGATGCTAAGCAAAAGAAATTACTAATCTTTTTGATTACCGAGGATTTGAGGTGTATATAAAGCCTTGCTTCATTGACAGTAAAAGGGTTTTTTAGTATAATTATCTAATATATTGACAAAATTCGAAATTACATTTTACTCTCGCTCGAAGGGGCTTTGAGAGTTCTTTTTTGGAGGTAATTATGCTGACAAGTAACGACATCCGTACAAAATTTATTGCTTATTTTGAAGAGAATGGTCATACACACGTACCCAGTTCCTCTTTAATACCCAGTGATGATCCGACCCTTCTTTTTGCCAATGCTGGAATGAACCAATTTAAAGACGTGTTTTTAGGACATACGGTGCTCCCTTATAAGAGAGCGGTGACCAGCCAAAAGTGCGTGAGAGCCGGTGGCAAACATAACGACTTAGATAGCGTTGGCAGAACACCACGGCACCAGACTTTTTTTGAAATGCTGGGCAACTTTTCCTTTGGCGATTATTTCAAAAAAGAAGCCATTAGATTTGCCTGGGGCTTCTTAACAGAAGAATTAGGCCTCCCAAAGGATCAATTATTCGTCAGTGTCTATCACTCCGATGATGAAGCCTACGATATTTGGGTGAATCAAGAAGGAATACCGGAAGATCACATGGTACGCCTTGGTGAGAAAGATAATTTCTGGTCCATGGGGGATACGGGACCTTGCGGACCTTGTAGTGAGATCCACTTTGACAGAGGTGCAGCACACGCCTGTGGTGATGAATGTGGATTGGGTGTCTGTGATTGTTCCAGATATTTAGAGATTTGGAATCTTGTTTTCATGCAATACAACAAAGATGAAGACGGCAACATGACACCATTACCTAGCCCAAGCATCGATACAGGTATGGGTCTTGAGCGTATTACCGCACTCATGCAGGACGTCTATTCCAACTATGATACCGATTTATTAAGACCCATTATTAGGGCCGTAGAAGAAGCGACGAATACGACTTATGAAGAAGATGACAGGGGATTCCCTTATCGAGTCATTGCAGACCATGACAGGAGCTGAACCTTCCTTATTGGCGATGGTGTAGTACCCAGTAACGAAGGCAGAGGCTAAGTCTTAAGACGGATTTTACGCCGTGCTGTACGCTATGGACAATTACTTGGCATTGACAAACCTTTCTTATATCAAATGGTAGATGTAGTCACCGATATGATGGGCAATGTGTATCCTGAAATCATCACAAAAAAAATCTACATCAAAAACGTCATCGAGAGTGAAGAAGAACGCTTCCTAATGACTCTGAATGATGGATTGAAATTAGCGGAAGATCTGCTGACAAAAACAAAACAAAAAGGCGATACAATCTTCTCTGGAAGTGATGCTTTTTTACTTTATGATACCTATGGTTTTCCCGTGGATTTAACCGATGATCTTTGTATTGAGATGGGTCTCACCTTAGATCAAAAAGGCTTTGAAACGGCCATGGAAGAGCAGCGTAATCGTGCGAAAAAAGCAAGAGAACAAAAAGGCAAAGGCAATCTCGTCCCTGAAGAAGTTCTCCTTAACATCGATGAAACCCTATTTGTAGGATACGATCAATTATTAGCTGAAGGCAAAGTATTAGCCTTCGATGAAGAATACGTCATCTTAGATACGACACCCCTTTATGCAGAGTCCGGGGGACAGATGGGAGACTTAGGTCTAATCAAGTCGGATCATGCCACATTCTGCGTCCACGAAACGAAGAAAACACCTAAAGGTGTCGTGATTCACATCGGTCATTTTGTAGAGGGAACCTTCATGGTAGGCGACCTTGTCACGGCCACCGTGAACGAAGAAGTAAGAAGGGCGGTATGTCGCAATCATACCTCTACCCATTTACTGCATAAAGCCCTAAAGACCGTCTTAGGAGATCACGTCAATCAGGCAGGTTCCTTGGTAGAAGATGAGCGCCTTCGCTTTGATTTCAATCATTTTAAAGCATTAAGTAGTGAAGACCTGGAATCCATCGAAACCATGGTCAACGACCTAATCTTACAAGATATTGAAGCGGTAACTACATTAAGTACAGTAGAGGATGCCGTTCAGGGAGGGGCGATGGCCCTCTTTGGTGAAAAATACGGACAGAAAGTCAGAGTACTGACCATTGGTGACTTTAGTAAAGAGCTTTGTGGTGGTACCCACGTGAGAAGTACCGGTCAGATTGGATTATTTAAGATTTTATCAGAAGGTAGTGTGGGAGCCGGCTTAAGGCGTATTGAAGCCATCACAGGTCTTAAAGTCTTACAAGAACTCCATAAAGCAGAACAAAAAATCGCACAAGTGGTCGCTGCCTTAAAAGTCAATCCCGATGAAGTGGTAACGAAGGCGAAAGATCTCACCGATAAACTTAAATCCTTAGAAAAAGAAATCGAAAGCTTAAAAGCAGAAAAAGCAAAAGACAACTTAACAAAACTCGACATACTGGAGCTCGATGGTTTTAAAGCCGTCATTACCCAAGTGACTGCCAGTTCTATCGACGAATTAAGAACCCAAGCAGATATGATTCGTGATAAAGTAGGATCCGGTGTCGTTCTTCTCGGTGCGATTATTGATGAAAAAGTACATTTTATTGCCAGTGTGACGAAAGATTTAGCCGGCAAGAGGCTTCATGCCGGTAATATTATTAAAGAAGTTGCAAAAGTCGCAGGCGGTGGCGGTGGCGGAAGGCCCGATATGGCCCAAGCCGGTGGCAAAGAACCTGCTAAAATCACTGAAGCCTTAGATAAAGGTCGTAGCATCATTGAAGGTGAAGTATCATGACAATGACAAGACTCATGGGATTAGACGTTGGTTCTAAGACCATTGGTGTTGCTGTGAGTGATGCACTTCTCATAACGGCACAAGGCATAAAAACCATTCAGCGAAAAACCGAAGAAGAAGATCTCAAAGAACTAAAATCCATTATGGAAGAGTACGAAATCACTAAAATCGTCGTGGGCCTACCAAAGAACGTGAATAACACCATTGGCGAAAGTGGCGAAAGAAGTATTCAGTTTGCAGATTTTCTGAAAATTCACTTAACAGAAGAGGTTGTCCTTTGGGATGAAAGACTCACCACCATGGAAGCAGAACGTCTTTTAATTGATAGCGATGTCAGCCGAAAGAAGCGCAAGAAAGTCATAGACAAATTGGCTGCCGTATTAATATTACAAAACTACATGACAAGGTTTCACTCATAAAAGGAGAAAAAAATGGCGAAAGAAAACTTAGACAATCAAGAAGTACTGGAAAACATCATCGAGCTAATCGATGAAGATGGGAATGAATTTCCCTGTGAAGTCATCAACATTCTAGAGATTGCAGGGGTAGAATACCTTATCGTAGCACCCATGGATACGGAAGATGATGAAGAGTCTGTAGTCCCACTCAGAGTAGAAGTGGACGAAGATGGCAATGAGAATTATTTTGCCGTTGATGATGAGGAAGAATTCTTAGCCATCGTCCGTGTGTGGGAGAGTCTTGAGAATGAAGACGATCTTGACTTAGACGATGTATTATCCTAAAAACAATCCCTTACAAAGAGCCGTTTTTATAAAACGGCTCAATCGCTTTACGGCAGAAGTATCGGTTAATGGAAAAATCGATGTTTTTCACGTCAAAAGCAGTGGCAGAATGGAAGAACTCCTCTTTGAAGGAAATGGTGTTTATATCCGCTATTTTAAAGGTGGTCATTACAAAACCAAGGGAGAAGTCCTTCTGGCGGAACATCACGGTACATTAGTCGGTATCGACAGCCATTTACCCAATAAAATAATAGAAGATGGGCTGATGGTAGAAGACGGTTTTTTTGATATTCATAAAATTGCAACCATTAAGAGAGAAAGTACGTACGGTAAGAGCCGTTTTGATTTTCTCATTCACTACTTAGATGGTCAGATGGAGTGGATGGAGATTAAGTCAGTTACATTAGTAGAAGATGGCGTTGCGCTTTTTCCCGATGCACCGACGGTGCGGGGAGAGAAGCACCTTTTAGAACTTATAGAAGCAAAAAAAGAAGGTTATCTCGCCAGTGTTGTTTTCCTTGTACAGCGGGAAGATGCGAAATTCTTTTCTCCCAATGAGAAAAGAGATGGGGCCTTTACGAAGGCACTCATCGAAGCAAAAAAAGAAGGCGTATCCATCAGAGCATTCACTTGTAAGGTGTCAGTGGAAGGTGTCGTGATGAATAACGAAATCCCTGTGAGGTTATGATATGGACTGGATTATTATTGTATTCGGAGCCATCTTCTTAGGTGGACTCCTGGGAAAAAAACTAAGTGACAAAGAAAATGTATTTAAAGTCAATGATCAGCTCAGCACCGTCTTAATCATTGCCATTTTATTTATTATGGGTTTTCGCTTAGGGAATAACGGCGCATTACTTGAACAGCTCCCAACCATTGGACTCATCGCATTTATTATTACGATTACATCGATGCTTGGAAGCTTTATTGTTGTCCACTACCTTGTAGAAAAAAAGAAGGATAACACCAAAAATAAAAAAGCAAAAAAAACGGCTAAAGGAGTGTAATCATGTTAAAAAAAGTATTACTGGCTTTAGTCTTAGGAATCCTATCGGGATATATATGTCATAGTCAGTCCTTTTATATTTCTGTAGAATGGCTTGATTTTTTCCAAAACATTATTTTATTCTTACTAATTTTTAGTGTAGGGATTGGAATCGGTAAGAATACCGACATTTTCAAAAAAGCCCTACAATCCAAAAAAACAATCCTTCTCCTACCATTATACACAACGGCAGGAACACTATTAGGTGCCATTGTCGGTGCGGTAATTGTAGGAATCACTTTATCGGAAGGCCTTGCTGTAGGCTTTGGCCTTGGATGGTATTCTCTGTCGGCGGGGATTCTCAGCATTGTTTCGATTTCTTTAGCGACAATTGCTTTTTTATCTAATGTATTAAGGGAGAGCTTTGCTCTGATTCTGATCCCTTATTTAAGTAAAAAAGGCTATGTATATTCAGCAATTAGTTTGGCGGGAGCCACCAGTATGGACGTGTGTTTACCTCTCATTATGAAATCAAGCAATGATGATTATCTTGTGGTAAGTCTGATTCATGGACTTTTGTGTTCTCTCATTAGCCTACTTTCTGTTAGCGGTATTGTCTTAATTCTCTAAATAAAAAAACAGAGGACACAATGTGTGCCCTCCATTAACACCAAGACCAAAACAAATACAAACACTTGCCATGGGATTTACGATTATTGTAACTATTTAGCTCAAAAGTTGTAAGAATTGCAAGGATTGTAGTTGATTGGATTGATGATGGGTATAGTATGGCCGACCTCTCAACATCTTATACACAATAAAAAGGAGAAATCCATGAAAAAAGCAAAAAAAATTATTTTAATTATTTTAATACTTTTGATAGTTGTGGGAGGAGGCGCTTTTTTCGTCTTATGGAATCAATACAATGATGGATTAACTGCCGTATCCCAAGAAGCCACGAAAGAAATCACCTTTGAGATTGCAAAGGGCGAGAGTTTTCAATCGGTTTTGGAGCGCTTAATCCATGAAAATCTTGTAAAAGAAGACTGGCCTGTTATGCTCTATACAAGGCTTAATGGTTTTGAAGGAATGCAGGCGGGTAAATACGTTTTAAGTGATGGCATGGATGTAGAAGCCATCCTAGATACTTTCAGCAGCGGAAGTGTCATCGACGAAAGCATCAAAGTCACCATCCCAGAAGGTCTGGATGTCCGCCAAATCGGCGAAATCTTCGAAGAAGAAGGCTTCTTCACCCAGGAAGAATTCGTTAATTATGTGAAAGACATGGTACCGCCTTTCTTAGAAGAAGATACCCTTCGTAAAGATGTAAAGTACGGAATGGAAGGATTCTTGTTCCCAAGTACCTACCAGTTCGAAGAAGGGGCCACCGTGGAAACCGTGGTCGATAGAATGTACACCACGTATATCAAAGTCTATAACGAAGAATTAGAAAAAGCCAGTGGTGACCTACCGGTCAATCTCGATCAATACGAGATTACCACTTTAGCAAGTATCATTGAAGAAGAAAGCTTGTTCGATGAAGATAGGCCTAAGATTAGCGGTGTTTTTTATAATCGTTTAGAAGATGATATGCTTCTACAAAGCTGCGTAACTGTTATTTACGCCATTGGCGAACATAGAACAAAACTTTATTACAGGGACTTAGAGATTGATGATCCATACAATACGTATCAAGAAGGAGATCTTCCACCGGGACCCATTGCAGCACCGGGAAGATCCAGTATTGCAGCAGCTCTGAATCCTGCCGATATCAGCAGTAAGTATTTTGTTAGTACACCAAGTGGTACTGTTCTTTATGGCGATACATTAAGGGAACACGAACAAAATATCGCCGATTCTAAGATTTTTGAATAATGGAGCCTGTATGAAAAAAAACGATTTAATTGAGATCCCGATTCCTTTAATCGGCCTCTACGAAGAAAACAAAGAAAACTTTATTCCCTCCATATCACCGGAAGTGGGACGCTTCTTATACACACTTATATACACGAAAAAACCCCTTCGTATTCTCGAAATCGGCACCAACTACGGTTATTCTACCCGTTTTATGGCACACGGCATTAGGGAGGCTTCCCTTCATGGTACGAAGATTACGACCATTGAAAAGAATCACGACATCTATATAGGGGGAGATGGGATTTTCAATGATTATCCCGAAGTGATTCGCATAGAAGGCGATGGCTTAACGGTGATTACTG
>CAYJGI010000068.1:2929-6858 GCA_964369705.1 uncultured bacterium | reverse complement strand
ATATCTATGGTCAAGTGGTGGAAGTATCCTTTTTGCAGTTTATTCGCAAAGAGCAAAAATTCGATGGAATCGATTCACTTCTCGCACAAGTTCGTAAAGACATCCAAAAGCTTTACTGCAAACAATAAAAACCCTTGCAATGAGAAGGGCTTTATGGTATCATTATTAAGTATTCACATGACCATTTGCTTGGTTATACCAGACTCCTTGGTTAACGAGGCTTATGGCAAATCACACAATATTAGGAGGACGTAATATGTCTAAAGTAGAAGCAAGAAAACCTGAAATTATCGAAAAATACCGTACCCACGAGAGTGACACAGGATCCCCAGAGGTACAAATCGCCATTCTAACAGAGCAAATCAATCACTTGAATGAGCACCTAAAAACCCACAAAAAAGACCATCACAGCCGTCGTGGCTTGTTAAGAATGGTTGGTAAGAGACGTGGCTTATTAAACTATCTTAAATCTAAAGACATCGCAAGATACAGAGGTATCGTTGAGAGATTAGGTCTAAGAAAATAACTTTAACCGATAAAAGAGCAGGATTTTCTGCTCTTTTTCCGCATTTTATCAAACCTTTAGGAGGATACAAATTTGGCTATTTTTAAAACAGATTTTTGTGGCAGAGAATTTTCTGTCGAAGTTGATAAATTTGCCGAACTCAGTAACGGTGCAGCTATGGTACGCTATGGTGATACCTCTTTACTGGTCACGGCCAATTCATCTAAGAGACCGAAGGACGGGATTGATTTTTTCCCACTTACCGTAGATTTTGAAGAGCGTTTTTATGCCGTAGGTAAAATTCCCGGCGGCTATATTAAGAGAGAAGGTCGTCCCAGTGAGCGTGCAGTCCTAACTTCTCGCCTCATTGATAGACCGATTAGACCCCTTTTTCCAAAGGGATTCCGTAATGATGTACAAGTGGTGGCAAGTGTCTATGCTTTAGAGCATGACAATGATCCAGCTGTAGTAGCGATCAACGGCGCTTCTATTGCTTTATCCATCAGTGACATTCCTTTCGAAGGCCCTATTGGTGCCGTCTCTGTAGGATTAGTAGATGGTACAATTGTAATCAATCCAACGGTGGAAGAGCGCAATAACAGCGTATTATCCCTCATGGTAGCAGGTACGAAAGAAGCTGTTATGATGGTAGAAGCCGGTGCAAAAGAAATTTCCGAAGTAGAAATGCTTGATGCCATCATGGCAGGTCACGACGAAATCAAAAAAATCATTGCCTTCCAAGAAGAAGTCATTGCAGCGGTGGGCAAAGAGAAAGCAACATACCCAATCTTTGAGATTGATGCAGAATTGCAAGCCGACGCCAAAGCCTTCTTAAAAGACGAAATGCGCATCGCCTGCGGAGTCTATGAAAAGTTGGCTCGTCAAGAGGCCATTGATTCTTTAGAAGATCGTTTCTTAGCAGCACTAACTGAGAAATACCCCGATAACAAAAAGCACCTCGTAGAGATGTTTGATAAAGTAATGAAAGAAACGGTAAGAGAGATGATCCGCAGCGAAAAAATCCGTCCAGACGGTAGAGCCTACGACGAAGTCCGCCCTATCAGCTGTGAAGTCGGCCTCTTTAATCGCATCCACGGTACAGGCCTCTTTAAGCGTGGACAAACCCAAGTCCTCTCTAACCTTACTTTAGGAGCAAAGGGTGATGCCCAGAACATCGACGGCTTAGGTTTAGAAAGCTCTAAGCGTTATATGCACCACTATAACTTCCCCGGTTTTAGTACCGGTGAAGCAAAGCCCATGAGATCTCCCGGTCGTAGAGAGATTGGACACGGTGCTTTAGCGGAGCGTGCCATCGAGCCAATGCTTCCCGATGAAGCGGATTTCCCATACACCATTCGTATCGTATCAGAAGTATTATCCAGTAACGGAAGTAGCTCCATGGGCTCTGTTTGCGGTAGTACATTAGCCCTCCTTGATGCCGGTGTACCAATGAAACGCCCAGTATCCGGTGTTGCTATGGGTCTACTGAAGCAAGGTGATGATTATATCATCTTAACAGACATTCAAGGCCTTGAAGACTTCTACGGCGATATGGACTTTAAAGTTGCCGGTACCACAGCGGGAATCACGGCGATCCAAATGGACATTAAAGTCGACGGCCTAAGCCGTGAAATCTTAGGAGAAGCATTACAACGTGCCAATGAAGGTCGTATGTTTATCCTCAATAAGATGCTTGAAGTCATCGATACACCAAGAACCGAGATGTCACCTTATGCACCAAGAATCATTAAGATGACTGTACCTGTTGATAAGATCCGTGATGTCATTGGTGCCGGTGGTAAGACCATCAATAGAATTATTGCCGAAACCAACGTAACCATCGATATCGACGATACCGGTACTGTCCTTGTTATGAGTGCCAACTTAGATGATGCAAAACGTGCCATCACCATGATCGAAAATCTCACCAAAGATGTTAAAGCGGGAGAGATTTACATGGCGAAGATTACTCGCCTCATGGCCTTTGGTGCCTTTGCTGAGATTCTACCCGGTAAAGAAGGTCTAATCCATATCAGTAAGATGGATACCAAAAGAGTTGAAAAAGTCGAAGATTTCTGCCAAGTGGGTGACGAAATGCTCGTCAAAGTTACCGAGATTGATCAGCAAGGTCGCATCAACTTAAGCCGCAAAGACATTCTCCTTGCGGAAAACAAGAAAGAAAACACAGAAGAATAATTATTAAAAAAACCTTTCCTTCGGGAGAGGTTTTTGTTTGTTTACAGTCATTTGATTTTTTGAATAATTATGATACAATAAAACTACATTTATATGAAAATAATAGTGAATAAAAGAGTGGAGCGATCATAATGGAATCACAAGTTAATCAAAGGATAAAAACCATAGAAAACGAAGAGAAGAAGTCGGCCGTTGTAACGGAAATCAACGGTAAAAGAGCTAAAGTGCAGGTTCTACGCCATGCAGCGTGCAAAAAATGTGGCGGCTGTCTCAGTGCCTATACCAATAAAAGCCACGAAGTCTGGGCAGAGAACCCTCTTCAAGCATCGGTTGGCGATTATGTTACGCTGGCCCTTCCTGAGAATTCTCTCCTTAAAGCATCTCTTATTGCTTACGGACTACCGCTACTTGCCCTGATTGTGGGGCTTCTTGGTGGGATTTTGCTTCAATTACGAGAAGCGTTTTCACTACTCCTTGGGCTTTTTTTGATGGGAACTACTTTTATGGGCATTCGTAAGATGGATGGCCAAATCAGTAACAGTCAGAAATACACACCAACGATTACAGCCATATTATAAGAGAGGGAAGTCCCATGGATTTGTTTGAAATGCAAGCACAAAAAGAAAAGAAAAACCATGCTCCCTTAGCATACAAAATGGCGCCAAGAACCCTTGACGAATACTTTGGTCAGACACACATCGTCGGTGATGGGAGTCTCCTTCGCCGTGCAATCCTTGCCGATCGATTGGGCTCTGTGATTTTTTACGGACCGCCAGGGACAGGGAAAACGGCCCTTGCCCGCATCATCAGCGAAACGACGAAAAGTACCTTCGAAAAAGTCAATGCCGTAACCAGCGGTGTGGCAGAATTAAGAGAAATCATGAAAAAAGCAACGGAGCGCCTTGGTATGTACGGAACGAAGACAATCCTCTTTATCGATGAGATTCATCGTTTTAACAAAAGCCAACAAGATGCGATTTTGCCTTTTGTGGAAGATGGGACGATTACACTCATCGGTGCAACGACTGAGAATCCGTATTTTGAAGTTAATTCGGCCCTTATTAGTCGGTCGAGAATTTTTCAATTTGAATTGTTATCCAGCGATGCCCTGAAAGCCATCGTAATGAAGGCCCTAACTGACACAGAACGGGGGCTTGGTGTATATAATGTAAAGATTGATGATAAAACACTGGAGTACCTAATCCATTTGGCAGAAGGTGATGCCAGA
>CAYJGI010000068.1:2549-2919 GCA_964369705.1 uncultured bacterium | reverse complement strand
GAAATATCCTGAATGCCATCGAACTTGCCGTACTCACCACGGGACCCAATGACAAAGGGGAGCGTGTGATTACTGAGGATACCATCGAAGAAAGTATTCAAAAACGTAAAATGCGCTACGACAAAAACGGCGATCAGCACTACGATATAATCAGTGCCTTTATTAAGAGCATGCGAGGAAGCGATCCCCAGGCTACCCTTTATTGGATGGCCAGAATGATTAAAGGCGGTGAAGATGTTCGTTTTATTGCAAGGCGTATTATGATTTGTGCTGCAGAAGATGTGGGTCTTGCAGACCCCATGGCTTTGGTTGTAGCACAGGCCGCTGCCGATGCCGTTCATTTTATTGGATGGCCCGAGGGACGGATTCC
>CAYJGI010000068.1:554-2539 GCA_964369705.1 uncultured bacterium | reverse complement strand
CTTAGCAGAAGCGGCGCTCTATGTGGCAACGGCTCCTAAGAGCAACAGAGCGTATCTTGCCATTGATGAGGCCCTTGATTTTGTAGAGAAGATGCCAACGGGCAGTGTCCCTATGCACCTTAAAGATAGCCATTATAAAGGGGCAAAAGCGCTAGGCCATGGCAAAGGATATGAATATCCCCATGACAATAAAAGGGGATTTGTTAAGCAGAGTTACCTTCCTGAAGGCTACGAAAACGAAGTCTTCTACCAGCCAAGTACCCATGGTAGAGAAAAAACCATTGGATCTTTACTCAGTGAGTTAGAAAAAATCAAACAAAACGAGTCTTAATGCATATTTTGGGTTTTTACACACAAAATACACTTATCAAAAACTTACAGTGCGCTGTAAGTTTTTTTAGAATATAAATCCGAGTAAATCACTTGACTTAATTGGTGAATCATGATATTCTTAAAAAAACTGACTAAAACAGTCGGAATAGAGGTGATTTTGGTGAAATTATCCACCAAAGGTAGGTATGGCCTTAAAGCTGTGTACGAACTGGGAAAATGTCCCCCTAAAGTACCGGTCTCTATTAAGACCATTGCTGAGAATCAGCATATATCGGAGCACTATTTAGAGCAACTAATGGCTTCGTTACGTAAAGCCGGCGTCGTTGTGAGTATTCGTGGTGCAGGCGGAGGTTATCTCCTAACAAAAATCCCCACTGAGATTACAGTAGGCGAAGTGGTAACTGCCTTAGAAGGCCCCATTGCCCTTACAGAATGTAGCGAAGATAAAGACAGTGTTAATTGTAATCATGCAGGAGATTGTGTTCTGAGACCCCTATGGGAGCGAATCAGCGAATCTTTAAGAGACACTCTAGACAGCGTTACGATTCAAGACTTGTTAGACAATCAAATCACATTTTAAAAGAATAAAAGAGAGGCAACTATCATGAAGAGAATTTACATGGATCATGCAGCTACAACCCCCTTACGCAAAGAAGTCGTAGATGCGATGATTCCTTACTATACTGATTTTTTTGGCAATCCCAGCAGCGTATACCAAGAAGGAGGAGAAGCAAGATTAGCCCTTGAGACAGCCCGCAAAAAAGTTGCAAATCTTATTGGTGCCGACACGCCTGATGTCTTTTTTACAGGGTGTGGAACAGAAGCCGATAACTGGGCGATTTTTGGCGCTGCCAAAGCAAGAAAAAACAAAGGGAACCACATCATCACTTCTAAGATTGAGCACCATGCCGTCCTCCATGCCGTGGAGCAGTTAGGGAAGGAAGGTTTTGATGTGACGTATCTTGACGTCGATGAGTATGGTATTGTTACGCCGGAAACACTAAAAGAAGCCATGAGAGAAGATACCATTCTTGTGAGCATCATGCATGCCAATAATGAGATCGGAACCATACAACCCATTAGAGAATTGGCAGAGATTGCCCATAGCAAAGGAGCCCTATTCCACACCGATGCCATCCAAACCATCGGTAAAATTCCTGTACAAGTTAAAGACTTAGGCGTAGACCTCCTTAGCATGTCGGCCCATAAGATTTATGGTCCTAAAGGCGTTGGCGCACTCTATATTAAAAAAGGCTTAAGAATCGAGCCCCTCATGCACGGTGGTGCACAAGAAAGAAGCAGAAGACCGGGGACTGAGAATGTGGCAGGGATTGTGGCCTTCGGTGAAGCGGCAGAATTAGTGGGAAAAGAATTGGCGGAAGAAGCACCTAGATTACAACAATTAAGGGATAAGATGATTCAATCCATCATACAAAACATTCCATACACCCGTTTAAATGGACATCCTACGGAGCGATTGCCTCACAATGTGAATATTAGTTTTAGTTATGTGGAGGGTGAGAGCCTGATTATGATGCTGGATTTTGAAGGGGTTGCCGTCAGCAGTGGCAGCGCTTGCACCAGTGGAAGCCTTGACCCAAGCCACGTACTCCTAGCTACGGGACTAGATCATGGCACGGCCCATGGCAGTT
>CAYJGI010000068.1:0-544 GCA_964369705.1 uncultured bacterium | reverse complement strand
TTGGCCATGTAACAACGGAAGAAGATGTAGACTTTGTCTTAAGTGTGCTACCTCGTATTGTGCAGAATCTACGGAATATGTCACCGATCTATCCAGGTAATTAATCATCATGGGTGGTTTCCACCCATACATACCATAAATATACTTCATTAAAGGAGCTAAATATGTACACAAATAAAGTAAAAGACCATTTTCAAAACCCAAGAAATGTTGGCGAATTGCAAGATGCCAGCGGAGTAGGCGAAGTCGGAAGTATGGCCTGCGGCGACATTATGCGCATCTATTTAAAAATTAACGAAGAAAACGTGATCGAAGACATCAAATTCAAAACCTTTGGTTGTGCAGCGGCTATTGCTACAACGAGCCAAATGACAGAAATGGTAAAAGGAAAAACCTTAGAAGAAGCCAAAAAAATCACCAATCAAGATGTGGCAGAAGCATTAGATGGACTACCTCCTGCAAAAATGCACTGCAGCAATCTAGCTGCCGATGCGTTTATGGCAGCGGTAGACGATTATGAAAACAAAAAACAAGCCTAAAATCG
>CAYJGI010000067.1:0-6874 GCA_964369705.1 uncultured bacterium | reverse complement strand
TTTTTTCTTTCATTTTACGCTAAAAAAGTCTAAAATACAATGGCAAATAGCAACTATTTTTGATATGATGAAAAGGATGAAAGGAGTACGAATCCATGAAATTTGCGACGCTCTCCAGTAGCAGCAGTGGCAATGCCACACTGGTTTCTACTGATAAAACCAATATACTCATTGACGCCGGCATCGGCATCAAAGCACTGAAAGAAAGCCTCAGTCAATTTCAACTTACCTTTAAAGACATTGACGCCGTATTCCTGACCCATGAGCATACCGACCATATTAAGGGCGTAGGCTCCATCTTAAGAATGAAAGATATTCCTATTATTGGGACAAGGGGGACACTCTCCGGTGTCATTGATTGTTTTAAAATAGAAGAAAAAATAAACGGAAAAGCCATTCTTCCGGGAGATCTTGTGACCATTGAAGATTTGGAGATTGAGCCATTTTCCATCTCCCACGATAGTCGTGAGCCTGTGGCGTACACCTTAAGGAGCGGTGATAGGACCCTTACCATTGCCACCGACTTAGGTAAGATGACTCGCAGGGTTTACGATCAATTACAACATTCCGATGCCATTCTCCTTGAAGCCAATTATGATGAAGAATTATTAAAAAAAGGCCCCTATCCCTATTATCTCAAGGAGCGAATCAGGAGTGACAAAGGCCATTTATCCAACGATATTGCATCCAAAACCGTAGCAAAACTCTTAGAAGATGGCAAAAATCCCAAAATTATCTTGGGTCACTTAAGTAAGACGAACAATTACCCAAGACTTGCCATGGACACCCTTTGCCATCGCCTACGGGGAATGGGCGTAGACCCTTTTTGTGATGTGGACATCCATGTTGCCGACCGTCTCAATCCTTCTGATTATTATGATCTAAAAAAATAAATAAATTTTCATATACCTTTCACAAAAAACGGTTAGACTAAGCTTAACAATTAAGCTTTGAAAGGAATATGACAATGGAAAATAAAAAGGGAAACTTATTCAATGAGACAGAAAAAACTTGTGATTCACGGGAGCCTTCGTTTTTTGTAGAAGACAACAATCAGAGTGATCACACCACTTCAGAGCGGGCCACAGACATGGAAGCCCCTCAGCCAAAAAAAGAAGAAAAACCATGGGAAGCGGTGGAAGTGACAGAAGAAGGGCCAACGACGTACTATGAGACGTCTGCACAGGACGGGCATAGTACGGAGCCTCAAGGTTTTTATGAAGAAAAAGAATGTAGTGTCGTCCAGAACCACGGAACAGGAATGGGTTCAGGTGGCGGCGGATTTGATGGAAGCGGTTACCAAAAGGCAGAAAAACAAAGAGGCCTTAAGGCACCGGCCATTATTGCCCTATGTTTAGTGGCTGCCATCATGGGCGGTATGTTTTCAAGTTATGCCACAGCTAATTGGTTTTCAAGTGATGGCGTGGCAGAAAGCACCCCAAGGGACGTTATCGTTATACCGGAGCAAGAAGTTATGGAGCAGGCAGAAGCCGTGGCAGAAAACGTTATGCCCTCCGTTGTTGGAATCCAGACGAGAGTCGTAACGCAGAATATGTTTTTTGGCGATCAAGTCTTAGAAGGAATCGGCAGTGGCGTCATTGTCCATAAAGATGGCTACATCGTAACGAACCACCACGTCATTGCAGATAGCGATAATATCACCGTATCTTTAGAAGATGGCAGAGAAGCGCAGGCTACCGTCATCTGGAGTGAAGAAACCATGGATCTTGCCATTATTAAGATTGAGTTAGATAATCTTACCGTGGCCACCATGGGTGACTCCGATGAAGTCCGCAACGGCCAGACTGCCATTGCCATTGGCAACCCCATGAGTCTTAGTTTTTCACGGACCACAACGAAGGGCATTATCAGCGGCCTTGATCGTAGCATGACCATCACCTCTACGGGTGCAGCGCCTATCACCATGGAAAACCTTATCCAAACCGATGCTGCCATCAACAGTGGTAACAGCGGTGGACCGCTCCTTAATATTGAAGGCGAAATCATCGGCATCACCACCCTAAAAAAATCAGACGCCGAGAGCATGGGTTTTGCCGTACCAATTAATGTGATCAAACCCATCTTAGAAACCATCTTAGAGACGGGCACTTACGAGCCACCGTACCTTGGTGTAACGGTGATTGACAGTGACTTAAACGACCACTATGGCTTAGGCATCGATTTAGATAATGGTGTATACATTCAAGAAGTAACGCCTAATAGCAGTGCCGCAGTTGCCGGAATGTTAGCCGGTGACATTGTGACAAAGATTGGCGATATGGATGTTGCTTCAAGAAATAGCTTAAGAACAGCGCTTTACCACTACGATAATGGCGAGAGCACCACTGTGGAGATTATCAGAGATGGTGAGGAAATGACCCTTAATATCACCTTTCAGTCCATGACGGTAGCAGAGCAACAATAAAATCAGCCATAATTACAAAACAATCAGGAAACAATCTTAAATCAGTCATAAAGAAGCATTCCCCTTCATACATTGTACAAGAAATGGAGGGGAATTTTTGTGAAGAAATCCACTAGAATCGTAGCAATTTGTATGTGTGTAATCATCCTTAGTTTTGCTTTCGTAGGTTGCAGGAATAACGAAGAAGAGGCGGGGAATGAATTACAAAACGAAATCATCTTTGAAAACATTATTCAAGAAACGCTAACAGACGATCCAGATATCATCGATGAATTCGCCGGTGAAACGATGGAAGTCATGATGTATTTTAGCGATAGCGACCTTAACTTAATGGCAGAAGAGCGCTCTATCCCTAAGGTAGAAGGGATTGCAAGACGTACCGTAGAAGAAATGATCACAGGTCCAAGTAGTGCGGCCCTCACAGCGCTTCTACCGGAAGGAACGGTACTCCTTGATATTAATGTAAAAGAATCGGGCCTTGCCATCGTCAACTTTAACAAAGCTTTTACTACTTTTCCAAATCAACCGGAAGCAGAGGCGGGCATCTATAGCATCGTCAATACGCTAACGGAATTTCCTACGGTGAAGGAAGTACAGTTCTGGATAGAAGGCGAGATTGTTGAAGACATCTCCGGCGTTGCTGTGGAGACCCCCTTAAAACGTGACGAAAGCAAAATCAAAGGGGAGTAGGGGCACTGCAAAGGGTTTTTCCCTAAAAAAACAATAAAAAGTAGTGAAAAAACAAAAAAGAGCAGTCTTCTGCTCTTTCTTTTTTTTGAAAATAGCGTATAATAGAAATGAGTAAAAAATCATGAACTGTTTTTTTATGTTTAAAAAAATCACACAACTACCATAATAATACATTAAGGGGGAATACCAATGGACGACAATCATAATACACAATTAAAGCACCCATTCCAAAGTGTCATGGAAGGAATCTTTGCCCCCATGAATACCATTCATAAGAATCAGGTGACACCTGCCGTATCAAAGCTTCAGGACGGAGGCACTTTAGTCACCGCTGTCATCGTTGCCGTGGGCACGCCGGAGCGCTTCTTTAGAGAGAACAACGATTTTGAAGTGGGGATCACTATGGAAGTCTTGCCCCAGGAATCCATCAGCGACCTTAAAATCAATTTTGATTTTATGAATGATACAGAGGAAATAAAACTTCACGCCACCGTAGAAGGCGCCAATGTCAAAAGACAAGAACAATTCGTAGACGCCATCAAAAAAACAAAAAACATACTGCTTTTTATTGCAAATAAAGACTATCAACTAATGAAGGCCATGGAGATTCCCTTTGATGCCAAGGCATTTAGAGATCCTTTGAGCCAATTGTAGGAGAACAATATGTACACAGATATTAAAAAAATATTCAGACAAACAGAAGATTATATAGAATCGACCATCACCATCGGTGGATGGGTCCGTACGGTAAGAGCCGGTAAGAATTTTGGTTTTATTGAGCTGAATGACGGTACTTTCTTTAAGGGGATTCAAGTCGTCTTTGAGGGTACTTTAGAGAACTACACAGAGATTCAAAAACTCAACGTAGGGGCTTCCCTCACCGTGAGAGGAACACTCATTGCAACACCGGAGGCAAAACAGCCCTTTGAAATCAAAGCGGAATCTATCACCGTAGAAGGCGTAAGTGCCCCCGAATACCCCCTACAGAAAAAACAGCACAGCTTCGAGTTTTTGCGGACCATTGCCCATCTTCGTCCGAGAACCAACACCTTTAGTGCCGTTTTTCGTGTGAGAAGCTTAACGGCCTTTGCCATTCATCGCTTCTTCCAAGAACGTGGCTACGTCTACGTCCATACACCCATTATTACGGGAAGCGACTGCGAAGGTGCCGGCGAGATGTTTCAGGTGACGACGATGGATTTAAACCACATGGAACAAAACAAAGACAAATCAGGAAACCTCTCCTTCGATAACGACTTCTTCGGTAAATCCACCAACCTCACCGTGAGCGGTCAACTGAACGGCGAAGCTTACGCCATGGCTTTTAAGAATATTTATACCTTTGGTCCGACTTTCAGAGCGGAGAACTCCAATACGGCAAGACACGCCGCCGAATTCTGGATGATTGAGCCGGAAGTGGCTTTCGCCGATCTCATTGATAACATGGATCTGGCAGAAGATATGGTGAAGTATATTATCGAATACGTCTTAGAGAATGCGCCGGAAGAAATGGACTTCTTCAACCGCTTTATCGATAAGACACTTCTTGAAAGACTGAACCACGTAAAAGACAGCGACTTTGGCCGTGTCACATACACAGAGGCCATCGACTTATTAAAGAAAGCCGATGTGACCTTCGATTATCCCGTAGAATGGGGGATTGATCTTCAGACGGAGCACGAGCGCTATCTCTCAGAAAAAATCTTCCAGCGTCCCGTCTTTGTGACCAACTATCCAAAGGAAATCAAAGCCTTCTACATGCGCCTCGATGAAGGTGAAAAAACAGTCTCCGCCATGGATCTTCTCGTCCCCGGTGTTGGCGAACTCATTGGCGGTAGCCAAAGGGAAGAAAGACTGGATATATTAGAAAGACGTATTGAAGAATGCGGTCTTCATGTGGAAGACTACTGGTGGTACCTGGAATTAAGAAAATACGGCGGTGTCAAGCACGCCGGATACGGTCTTGGTTTTGAGAGAATGGTATTATACTTAACGGGTATGGCCAATATCCGTGACGTCATCTCCTTCCCAAGGACCCCTAAGACAGCAGAATTTTAAGCATTAACATTTATTTCACACCAATCAATCGACCTAAATAATCGGGAGGTAAGCGGAGAAGTATGGATGGCTTACCTCCTTTTTTAATTCTCTAGAAGGAGAAAAAAACGATGATTTATTTATTGCTTTCTGTCATTATGAGTACACTGATTGCCACTTTCTTAAAAATGGCAACGCTAAAAAAAGCAAATCCCTATGCCGTGACGACAGTCAACTATATGGCGGCCACAGTTGGAGGGATTTTGATTCTCGCCTTTTCCGGTGTTACTTTTGTGGGAGGGGAGGAGCTCGGCTTCTGGGCTCAGTTTGAACGTGTCGTCATAGAGAACAGCGGCGATATCTTCCAGATGAAGGCATCCCTTCTTTGGGGGGCATTCCTTGGCACTGTATCGGGCTTCTTCTACTTTACTTGCCTTGTGCTCTACCAAAAATGCATCGAAAAAAGCGGTGCAGCCATCTCTGCCGCCTTCAGTAAAATCGGTGTCATAATTCCCATGATTATGAGTATCCTATTATGGAGGGAATTTCCCACGGTAATACAGTGGATAGGCATCATTGTGGCCATTGTGGCAATTCTCATTATGTATGCAGAGTGGAATCGTGACTTCTACAAGAACTTAAACCACACACTTTTGTTGTTCTTGGTATTTAGTGGTCTTGGCACCTTTGGCAATAAGTTGTATCAACAATACGCCATGATAGAATATAAAGACGTTTTTTTGTTGGCGATTTTCTTTAGCGCTTTACTTTTTAGCCTCATTTATTTTGTGAAGACGAAGGGTTATCAAGATAAAGAGGGAATGAAGCTTGGACTCTTGGTAGGGATGCCAAATTTCTTGAGTTCTTATTTCTTAGTGTTAGCCCTATCCAGTACCAATGCGGCGGTGGTTTTTCCCCTCCAAAGCGCAGGGACGGTGGCCCTTGTCACCATTACGACCCTCATTTGGTTCAAAGAAAGAATCGAAAGAAAAGCCATATTATCCATTGTGATGATTGCAATAGCCACAATTCTCATCAATTTATAATACATAATGATATAAAGTGTTTGGTAAGTTTGGTCCGTTAAAAAAAGTTAAAAAATCTTTAGTAATTTTTTAATAAATTTATTGACAAACCTCAGAACATATAATAAACTTATAATACGTAATTATAAAATTGCGTAATTGGCCTCAAAGTTTTACTACTTATTAAGATAGTCTCATTCAGCTTCGACTGCGACCCTTTTACAGGAGAGCAATAAGAGGAATCCGTGTGAATATCCAATAAAGACAACGGACGACGAGGTACAAATTTATTCCCAGGAGGACAACAACATGGAAAAAGGCACTGTAAAATGGTTCGACAGCAAGAAGGGTTTTGGTTTCATCACAATGGAGAGCGGTAGTGACATCTTTGTTCACTATTCTGCAATCGTTTCTGAAGGATTCAAAAACCTCGAAGAAGGTCAAGCTGTATCTTTTGAAGTAGTAGATGGTTCTAAAGGCCGTCAAGCTGCTAACGTAGTAGCTCTTTAATCTTAATATTTTTGAGCCCATAAAAGGAAGCCTTACGGCTTCCTTTTTTTTGTCTGAATAGAAGCGTAAAGCCACCAAAGTGGCGGTAGACTTTTTCATATAAATACGTTATGATAATAGGAAGAGGTGATGATATGAACAGTCTAAAAGAAAGATTACAAAAGGGTGAGACCCTTTATGGCCTTGG
>CAYJGI010000066.1:2289-6930 GCA_964369705.1 uncultured bacterium | reverse complement strand
CTGTCTACAATGATGAAGATAGTCTTACTGTATCAAGTAATGGCCCAACGTTACTGGAAGATATTCAGCTCCTTCAAAAAATCGCCCACTTTGATCGAGAAAGAATCCCTGAGCGCGTAGTCCATGCAAAGGGCGCCGGTGCCTTTGGCGAATTCGTTGCCACATCGGATATGACGGCTTACACCATGGCAGACGTGTTTAAATTCGGCAGAAAAACAAAGGTTTTTGTCCGATTTTCCACCGTTATCGGTGGAAGAGGATCGGCGGATACGGCAAGGGACCCCAGGGGATTTGCCACGAAGTTTTATACGAATCAAGGAGTCTATGATATTGCAGGAAATCACCTTCCCGTGTTCTTTATACGTGATGCCATGCAGTTTCCCGATGTGATTCATTCGTTGAAGCCGGACCCTGTCACCAACTTGAGGGACCCCCAGCGTTTTTGGGATTTTATTTCTCTCACCCCTGAGGCTACCCACATGATTACGTGGCTCTACTCCGATATGGGCACCATAAAAAGCTATCGCCATATTGATGGATTTGGCGTCAATACCTACGTATGGGTCAATGAAAAGCAAGAAAGAAAATGGATTAAATATCATTGGAAAACCATGGAAGGATTAGAGACCATTGACCGCTTTGAAGCAGAGCAACTGGCGGGAAGCCATCCCGATATTGCCACGGCGGATTTATCAAATGCCATTAAAAACGGTGATTACCCCTCCTACGAACTCTATGTCCAGATTTTAGATCCAAAGAAGGGAGAGGAGCTCTCCTTCGACCCCTTAGATGATACCAAAATATGGCCGGAAGAGCTCTGTCCACTTCACAAAATCGGCGTCATGACCCTCGATAAAAATCCAGAAAACTACTTTGCAGAGGTGGAGCAAGCGGCTTTTTGCCCTGCCAATTTAGTACCCGGTATTGAATTATCCCACGACAAGATGCTTTTGGGCCGTGCGTTTTCTTACCATGATGCTCAGCGGTATCGAGTGGGTACGAATTTTATGGATCTACCCATTAATCGATCCATTACCGCCGTCCATAACAATGAAAGAGATGGCACTATGACATATAAAATCATAGGTGGATCAGTCAACTACTCTCCCAATACTTTAGATCACAATCAGCCAGTACCGTACGATGGATATTCTAGAGTTGGCCCCTATGTGGCAGGAAATATAGAACGAAAAGCGATTACAAAGACCGATGATTTCACACAGGCAGGGGAACATTTTAATGGTATGACGAAGATGGAGCAACAACACTTAGCCGATAATATTGCCGTTGAATTAAAGCTCTGTAATAAAGAAATCCAAAACCGTGTACTGTATTACTTTAGTCAAGCCAGCCAAGAATTAAGCGATATGGTCAGTCATGGGATGAACAAGACACCTATTGCAGACGTGTAAGGCAACGAATAAACAATAAAAACCAAAAAACCGACGCAGGAAAATTGTGTCGGTTTTTTGTTATCATGGGCGCATCTGACCCACAGGGGATGGATTTGATTTGCTGAGATGGTATATTTTTTTGATTAGTTTGTGTGAAATATCTATCATTCATTCCATTATTATGGTATAATAAAAAACATCTATATGTACTTCTATCATTGATAAAGATAATGGAGCCATAGATTAAATAAAAGCATTATTTATTCGTTAGGAGGTTTTTTGTGAAAATACCCTATGAGAAATGGCTGTTAAAGCATGATGACGATAGTATTTCCAAAAGAAGTCAATACGCAATCTATTACTATATGATTGCCCTTGTGGTTTTTGCCTTTGTGGCGATACTACAGCTGGCCGCCGGTATCTTAGATGATACCTTTAGTATTGTAACGGCGGCGGCAACAAGCCTTGCCGATATTGGAATTTGTGTTGTAGCGATTATTGGCTTTAAGTTTTCTGAAAAACAACCCGATGAAAAACATCCTTTTGGTTATGCCAGATTAGAATATATGTCGGGCCTTATTATTGCAACGATTATCATTGTACTGGGTTTTGAACTGGGAATCGCTTCCTTTGAGCGCATGGCCCACCCCAACGTCGTCATATTTCATTACGGAACGGCAATTGTAATGCTGGTATCGGTGCTCCTCAACTTTTATCTCTACAAATTAGGTAAGAGCGTAGCCTATCGTATTAACTCAGTCACACTCAAAGCCACGACCCATCGCCTCAAAGAAAACATGATTTCTTTTACGTTGATTTTGATCATGCTCATTGCCGTGCGTTTTATTCAGTTTCCCTTTGATGCTTACGTCAGTTTGTGCGTCAGTGTCTATATTATCTATAATGGGGTCAACTGCGTTTACCACGCCATAGACCCTCTCTTAGGAAGAGTGGCAGACGGTGAGCAGACGAGAACCATACTCCAAAGGCTCCTAGATTACCCCTCTGTCTTAAGCGTCCATGAAATCTTCATCCATAATTACGGTTATAGCCAGAGTTATGTAACGGCCCACGTCGTCTTAGAAGAAAAACTGACCAAAGAAGAAATCCATCAAGTCATTTGCCAAATTGAAGAAAACTTTATGGAAGATGGTACCCACTTAGTCTTACATTTTGATTTGCAAGATCGAATATCCATTAAGCAAAACGATGCAGAGATGATACTCAATCAAGTGGTGATGCCCTACGATTACATAGAAAGATACGAAGATCTGCAGGTGGTTCCTTCCGCCAGCGTGACCTACTTACTCTTTCGTATTGTACTCAAAAAAGACTGTGGCGTCAGTGAGAGCCTGATGAAAGAACAAATTCAAAAAGAAATCAAGTCTTATGCCTCCGAATATTCAGCGGCTATCTCCGTCGTATACGATGACGGGGAAGATGCATCGTAAAATAAGATTTTGCATGAGTCGTATCATAGAGGCGCTGAGAATACAGCCCCAACCAAAAAAGAAGATGTCACAATACGTGACATCTTCTTTTTTTTATTGTGCTTATCATAATGATGAAGTCTGCTTGATCAAATCTTCCGCAGAAATCTGAAATAGCTTTGCAAGTGCTATTAGGTTAGATGTGCTGGGGTCAGTTACGCCTGTCTCCCATTTTGATACGGCCTGTCTGCTTACACCAATGGCTTCAGCAACAAATTCTTGACTCATTTTAGAAGATATACGATGTTGTTTTAAAGTTTCTCCAAGGGATCTCTTCATGTCAGATTTTTCTTTTCTAATATCTTTTGTTTTTAGATATTTTAATAATACTCTCACTACAAGAATCATAAAACAGAGAAATGCGATTGCTAACAATACCCATACTACTATGGCCCATGTCGTAAGAGATTCGTTGATTGGTTCCATATAAGTCCCTCCTTCCATGCTTCCATTGTATCTAAAGCACATCATTAAAACCACCAACTATTTGTCAAATATCGGTTGCAAAGTGGTTGCATAGCAAGTTTTTATAGTAAAGCGTATCTCAACAAATGGTAGGATGATTGAGGGGGTACATTCTCACCGACATTAAATACTGTGGAAAATTTCAGCATAGACGGGCATAGGCCAGAAAGCTTTACCAATGAGGGTTTCCAGTTCATCGACTACGGCACGGAGTTCGTTCATGGCGAGGATCACGTGCTGGCGGAAGGCTTTTGCCACTTCATAACTGTCATTTTGATTCTTTGCACTGACCACTTCATCGGACAGTGTATTGAGGCGCGCTTCCATCACATCTACGAGGGTTGCGATTTTACTTAATAAATTCTCTTCTAATTGGCAAGGAATTTGACTTCCTAAAGCTTTTTTCTGAGTTAGAGTGGTAAGCAGTAGATTCTGATAAGACAGGCAGCCGGGAATCACATCTCTTTGGACCATGTCAATCATGGTGAGGGCTTCAATATTAATCGTCTTCGTGTAGCTATCCAGCATCACTTCATAGCGGGAGTGGATTTCTTCTTCGGAGAAGACGTGGTGTTTTGTATAGAGGGCGATATTCTTTGGTTCAATGAATGCAGGGAGGGCCTCGATGGTGTTTTTAAAGTGCTTGAGACCACGTTTTTCCGCTTCTTTTACCCAAGCTTCATCATAACCATTGCCGTTAAAGACGATACGCTTGTGGTTTTTGATGGTTTCCGAGAGGAGCTTCATTAAGTCCACGGCAAAGTCGCTGCTGTTTTCCAATTGATCGGCAAAGCCGTTTAAGACTTCTGCCACCGCCGTATTAATCACCATATTAGGTCCTGCAATAGACTGGCTACTTCCCGGCATACGGAATTCAAACTTATTACCGGTAAAAGCAAAAGGAGAAGTACGGTTGCGGTCTGTATTATCCTTAGGGAAATGGGGAAGAACCGTGGCGCCAATGCCCATGAGACGACTTTCTTTACCGGTATAAAGGGCGCTGTTTTCGATGGCTTCCATAATCTCCGTAAGTTCATCACCGAGAAAAACAGAAATAATAGCGGGAGGTGCTTCATTACCACCTAAACGGTGATCATTTCCTGAGGAAGAGACGGAGACTCTTAATAAATCTTGATAATCGTCTACGGCCTTTAGTGTGGCACATAAGAAGAGCAAGAACTGGGCGTTCTCGTAAGGCGTATCACCGGGCTCTAAGAGATTGTGTCCTTCATTGGTGGATAGGGACCAGTTGATGTGCTTACCACTGCCGTTGACACCGGCGAAGGGTTTTT
>CAYJGI010000066.1:542-2279 GCA_964369705.1 uncultured bacterium | reverse complement strand
CAAGCCATACCGTGCTTACCGGCAATGGTCTTAAGGAATTCCATAGAGAGCTGATTATGATCTGCTGCTGTATTGGTTGAGCTGAAGATGGGAGCCAGTTCGTGTTGTCCCGGTGCTACTTCATTATGCTTTGTTTTGGCCATGATGCCAAGCTTCCAGAGCTCTTCATCGACTTCCTTCATGAAGCTACTGACGCGGGTTTTGAGGGCGCCGTAGTAATGATCTTCTAATTCTTGTCCTTTGCTAGGTCTTGCACCAAAAAGGGTGCGTCCCGTATAGAGTAGATCGGGGCGTTTATCCATAATGGATTGATCCACTAAGAAGTATTCTTGCTCGGGGCCAACATTGGATACCACACGCTTCACCGAAGTATTACCAAAAAGGCGCAGGATACGGACTGCCGCTTTATCCAGTGTCTCCATGGAGCGGAGAAGGGGTGTTTTTTTGTCTAAGGCATGACCGCCATAAGAGCAAAAGGCCGTAGGAATACACAGGGTACCGTCTTTAATAAAAGCATAGCTAGTAGGATCCCATGCGGTGTAACCACGGGCTTCAAAAGTCGCCCTTAAGCCACCGGAAGGAAAACTGCTACCATCGGCTTCGCCTTTAATAAGATTTTTACCGGAGAATTCCATAATAATTTTGCCATTGCCTGTTGGGGCAATAAAGCTATCGTGTTTTTCTGCTGTGATGCCTGTAAGGGGCTGAAACCAGTGGGTAAAATGGGTGGCGCCTTTTTCGACGGCCCACTCCTTCATAGCGGCGGCAACGACGTTGGCTACATCCAGTTGTAAGTGCTTACCCTCTGCAATGGTAATGGAAAGTGCTTCATAAATATCTTTAGGTAATCTTGATTGCATGACTTCGTCATTAAAAACCATAGAACCAAAAATCTCAGGTATTCTTATCATGTTAAAACCTCCATATATAAAAAAATAGACACTGCGGGTATCACCCACAGCGCCTTTGCTGATACTATCTTTATATCAAATGTTTTTCTTTTTGTCAAGTTATTTTAATGTGCGGTTCAGTTTTTTGATTTTTTGTCGCCAAAGAAGGTACTGAGCTCCATAAATAATCAAGAAAATAGCAGTGAATAATCCATAGTAAGTAGCAACGCCCAGTAGACTTCGCTCCATCCAGTGGGTAAAATATGCAACGGGTAGCATGAAGGCTGCCATTGCAAAAAAATAAATCCCGCATTGTTTCATCATGCTCCAGTCATCCCTCTCCCAGACAAAGGACATGCAGGCAAAACCGCTGCCCATGAGTCCCGATAATAGCGCCTGCAAAAGAATGGCGCCCATATCACTCCCCATGGTTTCCTTAAGGCTTGGGACAAAAGGATAGTAACCGCCATCGCCAATGAATAAAGAAATCACGATGGTAATGACTTGAGACCAAGCTAAGCCTAAGGGAAAGCCAAGAAGTGTCCGCTTGATGATAGGTGTTTTCATATTATTTTCCTCCAAGTCCTAATATTTTTTTGATTGCAGGGACAAAACGCCGTGATACGTAAGATGTATCTCCATTCATTAAAGTGACACCGATGGTACCGGTAAAACTCAAATCAAAGGAAACTACTTTTTTGAGGTGAATGATTTCTGTATTGGAGATCCTCACAAAATGGCTCTGAGAGAGGCGCTCTAATACTTCATATAATGGGATTTTCAGTTGATACTCATGATGATCATCGGTAACGGCAAAGACTTTTTTTGATGCGGTGTAAACCCGTAC
>CAYJGI010000066.1:0-532 GCA_964369705.1 uncultured bacterium | reverse complement strand
TTCTAAAAAGCCAACAAGAAAACCCGTATTCTCTATAGAGATTCTTTTTACGAATCGATCGACTTCTTCTGTAATAGAAGGTGCCTTTATGTGTATCTCCATTTCTTTCAACTCTTTATCAACTTCTACATAGACTTTCAATGTGATCCCTCCTTACCAATTGACTATAGTATATAAGAAAGTGGTTTTTTTGTCATGGGATTTTGGCTAAGTGGTTTTACTGGGGCGATAAGTGGCAAAAAAAAGGGTTGATAATGGTTTTTTATTGGAGAATTGATATTTTAATTGGTTTTTTTTACATAATTTAAAATTTTTTTGATACGTTTTTTCATTTTTTTGGTATAATAGAAAAGGCAGGGAGGGTCTGTATGGAGCGTGTGTTAGTTATAACTAAATCTGAAAAATCTCGGCAAGTCATTGAAGGTGTGCTGAAGGAGACTTTTTGTGATGTTGTTGTGATGATGGCGGCATCTCTCCATGAGGCCACAGCAGACATCACTGCCATTGACTTTGACCTGGCCATTATCAATAA
>CAYJGI010000065.1:927-6943 GCA_964369705.1 uncultured bacterium | reverse complement strand
GGTCAACGCGAAGAAGTCCCTTCGGTGGTTGCTCTTTAATGGTGAACTTATTCACACCGACGACGACGCGTTTTTCAGCTTCTACGTCTTTTTGGTGCTGGTAAGCCGCATCCATAATCTCTTGCTGTACATAACCTTGCTCAATGGCCTTCGTTGCGCCACCTAATGCATCGATCTTCTCAATATAAGCTTCTGCTTCTTGCATAATCTTATTGGTGAGGCTCTCGATGTAGTAGCTACCGGCAAGAGGATCAATGGTATCGGCTACACCGGACTCATAACCTACGATTTGTTGGGTACGAAGGGCGATACGTACAGAATCTTCCGTTGGTAAGGCTAATGCTTCGTCTTTTGAGTTGGTGTGTAAAGATTGTGTACCACCTAAGACGGCAGCCAATGTCTGAATCGCAACGCGGACGATATTGTTGTCGGGCTGCTGAGCAGTTAAAGTAGAACCTGCTGTCTGAGTGTGGAACTTAAGAGCCATTGATTTTGGACTTTGTGCATTGAAACGATCCTTCATGATCTTCGCCCAAAGCTTACGGGCAGCACGGAATTTAGCAACTTCTTCTAAAAGCTCATTGTGGGCATTGAAGAAGAAAGATAGTCTTGGTGCAAAGTCGTCTACATTAAGACCGGCATCGATGGCAGCTTGTACATAGGCAATACCGTCGGCTAATGTGAATGCAACTTCTTGTGCAGCGGTAGAACCGGCTTCACGGATGTGGTAACCACTGATAGAAATGGTATTCCATTTTGGTACTGATTTTGAACAATATTCAAAGATGTTGGTAATGAGTCTCATAGAAGCAGCCGGTGGGAAAATATATGTACCACGGGCAATGTACTCTTTTAAGATATCATTCTGGATGGTACCTGTAAGCTTATCACTGCTTATGCCTTGCTTCTCAGCTACGGCAATATACATAGCAAGTAGTACAGAAGCAGGTGCATTAATGGTCATTGAAGTTGAGATTTTGTCTAGAGGAATGCCATCGAATAAGATTTCCATATCCTTTAAAGAGTCGATAGCAACACCAACTTTACCAACTTCACCTTCAGACAAGGCGTGATCGGAGTCATAACCGATCTGTGTAGGAAGGTCGAAGGCAACGGATAGGCCCATGGTTCCTTGATCGATTAAGAATTTGTAACGGGCATTGGATTCTTCGGCAGTAGCAAAACCTGCATACTGGCGCATGGTCCAAAGCTTACCGCGGTACATGGTGTTTTGTATACCACCGGTGTAAGGGAATTCACCTGGAAAACCAAAACCTTCCACATCATTTGGTGTGTAAAGTCTTTTTACTTCAGAACCTGATACAGAGGTAAATGTTTCTTTTCTTTCCGGTCTTTTTGCAATGCTTTTTTCTACGCCTTGCTCATATTGTAGTCGTTTTTCTTCAAACTTAGACATGTTGTCCTCCCTGTTTTATTAAACCAGTATTCCCGGCCCATGGGCCGGGATACTGCTTTATTCTTTTAAAATTTTAGAACCAGCCTCTTAGCTTCATTGCATCGGCAACACGCTTAATGCTCATCATGTAAGCAGCAGTTCTCATATCTACACCAAACTCTTCTTTAAGAGCCCAGATGGCATCAAAAGCTTCAAACATCATTGCTTTTTGTTTTTGTTGTACATCTTCAAAGGTCCAAGAATATCTTTGTAAGTTCTGTACCCACTCGAAGTAAGATACGGTAACACCACCGGAATTTACGAGGATATCAGGTACGGCTACAACACCGTTTTTGAAGAAGATATCGTCGGCTTCTGGAGTAGTAGGTCCATTGGCACCTTCGCAAACAACTTTTGCTCTAACTGCTTCTGCGTTTTGAGCTGTTAATTGGTTTTCTAAAGCGCAAGGTACTAAAGCATCAACTTCTAAAGCAAAGAATTCTTCCTTCGTCATAGGAGTACCAAAGGCAGCCCATGCTTCTGCAGTCTTAGGCGCTTTCATTAAGGCATCAACATCTAAACCGTTTTCGTTATAAATGGTTGTAAAGTACTCAGATACAGCAACGACTTTACCGCCTAATTCTTTAATGTAGTAAGCAGAGAAGCTACCAACATTACCAAAACCTTGAACGGCAATGGTAGCGTTTTTCATATCTACGCCAACTTTGCTTAAAGCACGGTTACACATCAGTGCAACGCCATAACCGGTAGCTTCTGTACGAGCTAAAGAACCACCAAAGTTAACTGGCTTTCCTGTGAATGTACCTGGTGCATACTCACCGGTTACGATCTCGTACTCGTCGACCATCCAAGACATGATTTCGCCATTGGTATTTACATCGGGAGCAGGAACGTCTACTTTTTCACCGATAAAAGGAGCAATGCCTCTGGCGTAGCCACGGCTGATGCGCTCTAATTCATTCTTAGAAAAATCTCTGGGGTCAATGCGGATACCGCCTTTACCGCCACCATATGGTAAGCCTTGAACGCCACACTTAAAAGTCATCCATGTAGATAGAGCTTTTACTTCATCAAGGTTTACATCTTGGTGAAAACGAATGCCACCTTTGTAAGGTCCGCAAGCGTTATTGTGCTGTGAACGATAACCGGTAAAAGTTCTGATAGAACCGTCATCCATCTTTACAGGGAAAGAAACTTCCACAACACGCTGAGGGGTTTTAAGGATTTCATAAACAGCGGGGTCTACTTTCAACAAATCGCAGGCTTTCTTTACTTGTTGCTGAGCAATCAAGAACGGATTTAAAACTTCTGACATTTTAGAATTACCTCCTAATGGTATTCGAAAATTTATTTATAAAAGCGGAGTGCTTTTATAGCTGAGATAAAGGTACTAATTCTTCTACTAATCGGTAGCCTCTGTAGAGGGCTTTTTTGTTTAGTTCTTCTGTGCCTTTTGGTACTCTGGCAAGGAGCGCTTTTTCTAAAGATTCTTTTGATACAACTTCACTAATCGATCCAAGGACGCCAAGACTGATGGCGTTGGCCACTATGGGTTTTAATTCTGCCATGGCCGTCTCCAAGATTGGCAGTACAATAAATCGATCGCTTTTTGGAATATCAATGGATGCATCAAGAATAATGATACTGCTGACACAATCGACACATTCTACACCGAATTTTTCGTAGGATTCCTTCGTAAGACAAAGGACGTACATGGGTTCAATCGTCTTCGGGTAATCAATGGGATCATCTGAGATGATAACTTCTGCTTTACTGGCGCCGCCTCTGGCTTCAGGGCCATAGCTTTGGCTTTGGATGGCGTTTTTGCCATCTAAGAGGGCTGCTTCCGCAAAAATAATCCCTGCGGTAATAAGACCTTGACCACCGCTTCCCGAGAGACAAAACTCTAATCGTTCTGACATCTACGCTTCCTCCTTTAATTGCTGAATGAGGGCATCGTAAGAGGCAGTGTACTCAGGGGCTGTGATTTTTTTGAGTTCACCTACGTAGATGGTGTTCTCATCTTGAGTCATGGCCATTCCCTCTTTATACATGATGGCACGTTCTTTGAGGTTATCCATCATTTGTACCGGCCTGGAGAGTTTGTTTTTTCTACCGAAGTAGGTGGGACATGGACTCACCGCTTCAATCATTGAAAAACCTTTATTTTTTAGGCCGTTTTCTATATATTTTTGTAATTGTAAAGTATGGTACGCCGTAGCCCTTGCCACATAAGTAGCACCTGCTTCTCCCACGAGACCGCAAAGATTAAAGGGTCTGTCGATATTGCCGTAAGGTGCCGTCGTGGCCATCTTACCTGTAGGCGTCAGAGGGCTGTATTGACCGCTGGTCATTCCGTAAATATTATTGTTGATAATAATCATGGTAATATCAATATTGCGCCTTGCCGTATGGATGAGGTGATTGCCACCGATGGCACTGGAGTCGCCATCACCACTAATGACAATGACATTGAGATCGGGATTGGCAAGCTTAATGCCCGTGGCAAAAGGGAGCGCCCTGCCGTGGGTGGTATGCACCGTATCAAAATTCATATATCCCGGTGCTCTACTGCTGCAACCGATTCCGCTCACAATGACTGTTTTATCGGGATCGAGTCCTTCTTTGACGATGGCTCTTAAAATGGCTCCAGTGACAATACCGTTGCCACAGCCGGGGCACCAAATATGGGGCAATCGATCAACTCGTAAGTATTCTTCTATCATGACTCGCAGACCTCCTTTACCGTTTGGGTGAGCTCAGCGGGCGTAATGATTTCTCCGCTATATTTTAAGAGAGGCGTAATGGGAACACGGGATTTTACAATTCGCTCAATCTCATAGACTAATTGTCCTGCATTCATTTCTGCTACAATGATATTTTTGAGATTTTTGTTCTTTAATAGATCTTCTAAGTGTCTTTCGGGGAAAGGCCAAAGAGTCTTAGGAACAAACATTCCAACTTTGTTGCCTTTTTTTTGTTCTTCTGCCACGACGTATGCTGCTACCCTTGCGATAGAACCAATGGCAATAATGACCGTATCGGCATCATCGGCATACTGAGACTCTACTTCCACGATGTCATCATAATAATCGGTCATCTTCGTCATGAGACGATGAATGAGCTTCTCGTTGACTTCGGTGCTATTGGTTGGCGCACCATCTTCCGTATGGGTAAGGCCTGTAATATGCCACTTATACCCTTCGCCCATAGGTGCCATAGGGGGCACAATATGTCCTTCAGGTACATGATAAGGTAAATAGTCGTCTTTCTTTGTAGGTTTGGTACGGTCTATAATCTCAACTTCTTCCGGAATTTCAATGCCTTCACGCATATGGGCAATAACTTCATCGGTCATGAGTAATACGGGAGTACGATACTTCTCCGCAAGATTAAAGGCACGAATAGAGTACGTATACATCTCTGCCACGGAGGTGGGTACAAGACAAATCATGGGATGATCTCCATGAGTCCCCCATCTGGCCTGCATAATATCTCCTTGTGCGGGAGATGTGGGCAGTCCCGTACTTGGACCCATACGCATAATATTGACTATGACGACGGGTACTTCAGTGAATGCTGCAAAACCAATGTTTTCTTGTTTCAAAGAAAACCCAGGGCCCGACGTTGCCGTCATGGCTTTTACTCCCGTGAGGGATGCTCCGATGGCTGCTGCCATGCCGGAGATCTCGTCTTCCATTTGAATGAACTTTCCACCGAGTTTTGGAAGCTCTTTTGCCGATACTTCTGCAATCTCAGAAGAAGGTGTGATGGGATATCCTGAGTAAAAACGCATTCCCGCTCGGAGAGCGCCATGTACACAGGCTTCGTTACCTTGAAGAAATACAAGTTTTTTATTGTTTTGCATTTTGTTTTTCTCCTACCACTTTAATTGCAAAATCAGGACATCGGATTTCGCAGAGGCTGCAAAGAATGCAGGAAGCCTCATCAATAATATCACACTGATCGTTTTTTAATGCAAGGACTTTTTTGGGACAGTATGCCACACAAATACCGCAACCTTTACACCAATCGATATTGATACTTATTTTGCTCATTTTAAAACCTCTTTATTTTTTATGATTTAAGTTTTGACAGAGTAGATTCTAAGAAAACCATAGAACCGGTATCGGGTAGGAGGATGATCTCCTTCGTCTCCGTCAAAACCAAAATATCCTTAAAATCACTAACACGATTGGGAGAATAAAACACAATATGCTGGCTCTCACAAAAGTCGATAATCTCTTTTTCGTCTTTAGAAGTAGAGAAAGAAATCTTCTGTACTTCAGGATTGATTTTTTGGATCAAATACAAAACATTTTTTGCAAAAGCTTCTGAATTGCAGAGGATTCCAAGTTTTGTATCTTTATTGCATTTAGCCACATCTACCATGGTGTTAAGCTTAAACTCAAGGGCCAGTGTTACGATGATTTTTTGAATACTTAATAATTCAAGGAAAGCATTCACTTCATCAAAATGAAAAGTCGTCGTTACAATAAAATCGGCTTTCTTCAAGATATCAACTGTTTTTTTCTTCTTATCTCTGATATCTTGTATGAGAATCGGCTCAACCTGAATGTGAAATCGATGTTCTAATTG
>CAYJGI010000065.1:357-917 GCA_964369705.1 uncultured bacterium | reverse complement strand
AAATAAATTGGGTTTTCTCCAGTTTTGATATTGTTTTTTTTTTTTTTTATCTCTAATATTGTATTTCATTGGGGGCAGCTGAATGTGAAATCGATGTTCTATTTGCTGGGCCATGTAGTTGAGTTGTTCGTAATTACACTCAATGAAAGCAACGGTAAAAGTCTTAATCTTCTTACTTTCGTTTTCATAACAATTCAAAAACTGCTCTTTAAGATGATTCAGGTTGTATTCTTTGGAAATCGCCTTAAAAAAGAGGCTATCTATCATCGATTGAAAGACATCCTCTTTGTTATCCTGGTAAAAAACAAATGTACCACGACCACGAATCGAGGATATATATCCTTCCGTTTCTAGCTCTCTGTACGCCATACTAACAGTATTACGACTGACTCCTAAGGTCTGGCTAAGTTGCCGCTCAGTAGGAATCTTCGTACCGGAAGGTAGCGACTCAGACTCAATGAGATGCCTAATAGCCTCTTTGATCTGAAGATAAAGAGATACATTTTTGTTTTTATCAATATTTATTTGATGATTAAAGCTCATTATGCGCCTCAAAGAAT
>CAYJGI010000065.1:0-347 GCA_964369705.1 uncultured bacterium | reverse complement strand
AATAAAGTATTTTTTTACAATTATTTATAAAATTTCCATCCTTTTTAACAGTTTATTAATTGTTGTATCATCGATGGATAAAAAGGGGCATTCCTTGGGCAAAATCGTACTTAAATATCCATGAAAATCACTTCCACCGGTTACAAGCAAATCTTTTTCTGTAGCGACTTTTAAGAGGGTTTGCTTTAGCGCTTCATCGTTTTTGTGGTGGTAGACTTCGAGGCCATCGATGGGGAGGGTGTCGGTGATTTTTTGCCAGGTTTTTAGACTAATGGATCCGGGATGGGCGATCACAGCTACTCCATCGGCATGGTGGATTAGTCCAATTGCCTCTTCAACCGTCTTCC
>CAYJGI010000064.1:0-7007 GCA_964369705.1 uncultured bacterium | reverse complement strand
TCCGCTACAATTTCATCTAATTCTTGATCGCTCATTCCTGCAAGGGCCACGCCTTCTAATGCACGATCGCCTTCCTTGAAAATACCAATTTCCCTTGCGATGGCCACTGCCGTAATTTTATGATCACCGGTAATCATAATCGTCCGAATACCGGCCTCTTTTGCATCAGAAACGGCTTTCATAGATTCTTTACGGGGAGGGTCAATCATGGCTACAAGCCCAACAAAGGTATAATCATACTCATCTTCCAGTATTAAGACTTTGCACTCTCTCAGTTGGCGCATGGCAAAGGCTAAGACACGAAGACCGGAGTTTGATAGTGCGTGGTTAATGGTTTCGATTTCTTGCTTTTTTTCCGCCGTAAGGGGCTCTATCCCCTGATCTGTGAGGATGGAAGTCGATCGATCCAGGAGAACATCCATAGCGCCCTTCGTATACAAAGTAGCCGTTCCATCAATCTCATGGAGAGTACTCATGAGTTTTCGATCGGAGTCAAAGGCAATTTCACTATGCCTTGGATGATCTAAGCGATACTGTGTTTCGTCAATAAACAATGCATCCCCCAGTTCAATGAGGGCAATTTCCGTTGGATCTCCAATGGCAGTACCGTTTTTTTCGTCGGTGGTGGCATCGCTTACTAAAATACCCATTTGTAGTAATAATTGATGGGGTTTTGAATCAAAGTGCAGATCCTTCGGCTCTATCATACTGCCTGCTGCGTACATTTTTTGTACTTTCATTTTGTTTTGTGTGAGGGTACCCGTCTTATCGGAGCAGATAATGGATACGGCGCCGAGACTCTCGACCGCTTTTAAATCTTTCATAATTGCATTTTGTTTTGCCATTTTTTGTGTTCCGATGGCAAGGACAATGGTTACAATAGATGATAGCGCTTCTGGAATAGCAGCTACGGCTAACGCCACGGCAAACATCATAGAATCAAGGGCCGACATCCCGGAGCGAAAGACAGAAAGCAAAAACACGATGACACAGATCCCAATAATCCCCATGGCAAGCTTACTGCTAAAACGATCTAAGCTTTGCTGTAGTGGTGTTTTTCGTTCTTTTGTGTTATTCATGAGTGTTGCAATCTGACCCAGTTCTGTTTCCATACCGGTTTCCGTCACAACGATGGTTCCTCGACCGTACGTTACAAGGGATCCTGAGAATACCATATTCTTGCGATCGCCTAAGGCAATGTCTGCTTGAAGAATGGTTTCTTCGGTTTTTTCTACACTTTCTGATTCTCCCGTAAGAGAACTCTCATTCACTTTGAGGGAAAAATTCTTAATCATGCGGCCATCGGCAACTACCATATCGCCCGCTTCTAAGAGAACCACATCACCGGGTACAATTTCCGATGAAGGCACTTCTATTCTGATTCCATTACGAAAAACCTTGGCAGAGGGTGCCGACATGGCTTTAAGGCTCATGAGGGATTTTTCGGCGTTTACGTGTTGTACCGTGCCTAAGATGGCATTTAGTAAAAGTACTGTAAGGATAACAACCGTGCTTTCGCCATGATTGGATAATAGAGAAATCACGGCGGCAACGATGAGTATCACCACGAGGAGATCTTTAAATTGCTCTAAGAAAACAACAAAAGTACTTTTCTTCTCCCCTTCCGATAATTGATTGGGGCCGTATTTTTGCTGTCTTGTTAAGGCTTCTGCGTGACTCAGTCCCATCTGTGGCGTCTCTAAAGCTTGGAAGACTTGATGGATTTCTTTATTATAGTGAATTTTTTTCATTGCTTCCTCTTTTCTTATTTCTCAGTGCTATGTAATCATTGGGTATGATAAAAGATTATTTTAAATATTCAGGGACAAGGTCGTTGCGCACCATGTCTTCGTACGTCTCACCCTTAACGATAATGTGACTTTCTGTGCCTTTCACTAAGACCACCGGTGGTTTTGGAATACGATTATAGTGGCTCGACATGGAGTAATTATAAGCACCGGTGCTAAAGATTGCCAAAATGTCTCCCTGCTCTATCTTTGGAAGAATGGTATCTCTAATCAAAATATCCCCCGATTCGCAGCACTTACCGGCTATGGTGACTTTTTCCATATTTTGATCTTCCACTCGATTGGCGATAGCCGCCGTATAAGCTGCTTGATAGAGGGCAGGACGGGGATTATCGGTCATTCCGCCATCGACGGCGACAAATTTACGAATTCCCGGAATCTCTTTAATATTCCCAACTGTATAAAGGGTTACGCCCGCTTCGCCGACAATGCTTCTTCCCGGCTCCATCAGTAAATGAGGAAGGGGTACACCTTCTTTTTCAAAAAGAATTTTCAAATGACCAAGTATTGTAGAAACCGTCTCAAAGTAGTCCGGTTTGTCATCTTCTGACGTATAGTTAATGCCAAGGCCGCCCCCTAAATTAAGCTCTTTTGTATCTAAATCAAAGCGGTTTTTCACTTCTTTTACAAAGGCTAAGAAGACCTCTGCCAGCATTTTATAAGGCTCAATCTCAAAAATCTGTGAGCCGATATGACTATGAAAACCAACTAAATCAAGATGATCTTCCGCTAAGACTTTTTCGATGGCTATAAAAGCGGTGCCATCTTCGATATTGAATCCAAATTTGCTATCTTCTTGTCCCGTCTTAATATAATCATGGGTGTGGGCTTCTATACCCGGCGTAACACGCATCATGACGGTAATGATTTTGTTGTATTCTTTGCCGAGACTTTGTAAGATGTCAATATCGTAGAAATTATCAACAATGATACAGCCGATATTCTTTTCAACGGCGTAGCGCAATTCTTGTTTTGTTTTATTGTTGCCGTGCATATAGATTTTTTGAGGTGGGATACCTGCCTGTAGTGCCGTATGGAGTTCGCCCCCCGATACCACATCAAGGCCAAAACCTTCTGAATCCATAATCTTTGCCATGGCCACTGTGAGAAAAGCCTTACTGGCATATAGAAGGGTGTAGCGGTCTGTGTGTTTTTCCATGGCTGTGCGATAAGCCGCCGCATTCTGACGAATCACCGATTCGCTCAGTGTGTATAGAGGTGAACCGTATTGCTTCACTAATTCTGTCGCCTTAATCGATTCGATATATAACTGGTTGTCTTTTACTTCAAAAAATTCTTGTATCTTCACAATGATCATCCGTCCTTTTGTTTGTAATTATTTTCCTTCGTATCCATAGACACCGCGAATACTGACTTCTCCGCCGAGAAGCGACTCTAAGGTACCATCTTTTTTTAATATAATTAGTCTGCCGTATTTATCAATTTCTTTAGCTACGACTGCTTCTTGTCGATCCCCTTGCAAGACTGTAATTTCTTCTCCTAAAAAAGGGATGTACTCACGATATTCAGCAACGATTTCCTCTCGGTGATTGCTGTAATTGTCATAGAGTTTTTCTAAATGGTTTAAGACTTCCGCCACTAAGAGATTGCGCTGGATTTTATTATCGGTGATTTCTTCCAAGGTGATGGCTTTATTGACTAAGTCTTGATGGAAAGATTGTTTTTTGCAATTGATGCCAATGCCGACGACGACGTATTCCGCCATTCCTCTTTCGCCATCTATGACCATCTCGGTACTGATTCCGCATATTTTTTTACCCTTAATGATCACATCGTTGGGCCACTTAATGTCTACCTTCGTTCCCGTTACTTTGTAAATGGCCTTCGCAACGGCTAAAGGTGACAAAATCGTCAAAAAAGGAAGAAGTGAGAGTTCTTCTTTTGGTTTTAGCAGGAGGCTCATATAGATTCCCGCTTCTTTTGTCGATTGAAAAGCACGGCCAAAACGGCCTTTTCCTGCTTTTTGCTCTTCTGCAATGGCGAGGAATCCTTCTGCTTTATCTTTATGATCTTTTACGACGAGATTGGTGGAATCCACGGCTTGTTGTAATAGAATTTCTCTGCCAAAAGCCTTCGTCTGAAGATGCTTTTCTATATCTTCTACCACAAGAGGATCCATGTCCATGTATGCATATCCCATGTTTTTGTGAATTGCAATGGGGGCGTCTTCTTCTATCAGTTGCTTAATCGACTTATGAACGGCGGCACGACTGACGTCTAAGGCTTGTCCGATTTTTTCGCCACTGATGATTTGACCTCGATTTTGTTTTAGATAATGGAGGACTTCTTTTTTACCCATTATAGATCTCCTTATTGTCTTCCCTATTTTAACACACTTTTCCTAACTTGACCATGCTTAAATCGGCGTATAAAATAACAAAAAAAGAAGCGATAACCAGTATCGCTTCTTCATAAAGTCATTGTCTTCACCCACTGTATTTTGTATTCATATAAACTAAGAGCTCGTGGGTGATGGTATAGAAAATCGGCTCCCTATGATCATTATATAAAGAGAGATCCACTTGTGTAAATCCCGTATCTCTCTCCGGTGCATCGGTGATAAAAAAAGATTCATAAGACTTTAGATACTTTAAGAAAGTGTTGCTCCATCGAAAGGTATACTGTCGTCTTTTTCTCCCGCCGGCTCTGATACCGAGCCATTCGTTTACCCGTTTTTCTTCTACGAGTTCTAAGTGGTCTAAAGCAAATCGGATCACCGGATCTTCATCATCGTGATTCACGTCTACCAAAGTCACATAAGCGGTATGTGGGTGGAGATGATTTAATACATTCAGGTAATCTTCAGGGGAGTAGAAGTCTATTTTTTTATAAGTCATTCATAAAGTCTCCCAAAAAAACCGTTATCTGGGAAGCTCAATCTTGCGATACTTGGGATTAGAGCTTGGGTAGTATAAAGTAACCACGCTTCCAATGACTTGTACTACAACGACATCCATAGACATTGCAATCTCTTGGGCGGCATCTTTTGCGGAGTAGTCGCTGTTATTTAGGATTTTGACTTTGATTAGTTCTCTTTTTTCGATGACATTTATGAGTTCTTCGATCATGGTATCGGTGATGCCACCTTTACCAATCTGAAAAACCGGTGTCAGCGTATTGGCGAGGCTCCTTAAGTAAGCCCTTTGTTTTGGTTTTAATTCCATATTCATTCTCCTTTATAAGTTGAGGTCGAATTCATCATAGAAACCAAAGATGTATTCGCCGACCCGCACTTCTGCCCCTTCTTCAATCCCCAGATTGCGGAGGGCATCGATTACACCCATTCTAAGCAGAATATTATGAAGTCTCATAAGCGCATAGTCGTTTTCGACGTAGGTCATATTGAGCATCTTATCGAGCTTTGGTGAGAAAATCTCGTAAGTACCATCATCGTACTCTTCAATGGTAAAGTCATCGGACAGCTCTTCTTCTAAGATGAAGAGTTCTTCTTCCTCTGTGGGTAGTTTTAGATCCACGGGGATTTTTTCCAGTTCATAATAAGCTGCTGTCATGAGATCTTTTGTTCCTTCTGTGGTGGCTGCACTTACTTCAAAAACTTTCATATCGGGATACTCTTTTGCAATCCACTCTTTAAAACGCAGAATCTGATCACCGGCGCTCATTAAATCGCACTTATTAAGGGCTACCATCTGAGGTCTTGATCCTAAGTATGAATTGTACTGAGATAATTCTTGATTGATTTTCATAAAATCATCAATGGGGTCTCTTTCTTCACTGGCGCTAATGTCAATCACATGGATGAGAAGTCTTGTTCTCTCCACGTGACGAAGAAATGCATGGCCTAATCCTAAGCCTTCGCTGGCGCCTTCAATGAGTCCCGGAATATCGGCCAATACAAAACTCTGTCCCTCGGCCATGAAAACAACGCCAAGAACCGGTGCCAGTGTCGTAAAGTGGTAGTCGGCGACTTTTGGTTTTGCGGCACTTACGACGGAAATGAGGCTTGATTTACCGACGTTGGGAAAGCCAATGAGCCCCACATCGGCAATGAGTTTTAGTTCTAGGCGAATCCAGCGTTCTTGGCCGGGTTCTCCTTTTTCGGCGAATTTCGGTGCTGTGAGACGACTGGTGGCAAAACGAACATTTCCACGGCCACCGCGGCCTCCTTTGGCAACCATGACTTTTTCGCCATGTTCTGTAAGGTCTGCAATGAGCTGGCCCGTCTTATCATCCTTAATGACAGTCCCAATGGGTACACGAACAATGGTATCATCGGCGGATTTGCCGTACTTATTACTCCCTTGTCCATGATCACCGCTTTTGCCTTTATAATGGGCTTTGTATTTGAAGTCCATCAGGGTACTAAGACCACGGTCTGCAATGAGGATGACACTGCCACCCTTGCCACCGTCGCCTCCCGAGGGTCCTCCCATGGGGACGTACTTCTCACGGCGAAAAGCAATGATGCCATTGCCGCCATCGCCACCCTTAACGTTGATTTTTGCTTTATCTATAAACATAATAACACCTCTTTTATTGAGACGAATGATTGAAATATGAAAAGCGGAGAGGAAAACCTCTCCGCCTTGACTTACATTACATTACTTTTTCTGTGAATACGCTAACTTTTCTTCTGAGTTTGTTGTATCTCTCGAATTTTACGTATCCGTCAACGGTAGCAAATAATGTATCATCGCCACCACGCATTACGTTACTGCCTGGGTGAATTTTGGTACCCCTTTGGCGAACAATAATGGTACCGGCTGTTACTTTCTGACCGTCGTAACGCTTAACACCAAGACGTTTAGATTCTGAATCTCGACCGTTTCTAGTACTTCCTACACCTTTCTTATGGGCCATTTAATTCACCTCCTATTATGCTTCTGTTTCTGTAGTTGTTGTTTTTTTGGTGGTTCTTGTTCTTTTTGGCTTTTCTTCGCCAGCTTCTTCAGTCACTGCTTTTTTGGTGGTTGTCTTTTTTGGTTTTTCTTCACCGGCAGTTTCTGTAGCTACTTTCTTTGTTGTTCTTTTTGGTTTTACTTCGCCAGCGTCTTCTGCTACGGCTTTCTTAGTGGTCGTCTTTTTTGGTTTTGCTTCCACTTCTGTTGTAGCTTCTGCTTTAGCGGCTTTTGCTACTTTCGGTGCTTCTGCTTTTGCTTCACCGATAGCGCTAATTAAAACCTTCGTAAAAGGTTGTCTGTGACCGTTTTTGCGACG
>CAYJGI010000063.1:0-7213 GCA_964369705.1 uncultured bacterium | reverse complement strand
GCCGTTACGGGTGAGGCGCACCAATTGCATGATAATAAAATTAAGATTATTGTCATCATACCCAAGGGCTCTCATAGAGCCTTTCATCCTGCCCATATGGCCGTGATGATCGGCGCCTAATATGTCGATGACTTCCATGAATCCACGATCAAACTTGTCTTTGTGGTACGCAATATCTGCGGCAAAATACGTGCTGATGCCGTTACTTCTGACCATGACTTCGTCTTTTTCCGCACCGAATTCACTGGCTCTGAACCACTTGGCACCATCTTGTTCGTAGAGATTATCACGCTCTTCTAGGACACGAATGGCCGAATCGATTTTGCCACTGGGGTAAAGGGTGCTTTCTCTAAACCACACATCGAAATAAACGCCGAAGGCGGCAAGGTCTTGTTCCATTTTTTGAATGTTTTTTTCTAAGGCATATTGGCTGAAGATTTCTGCTCTTTTGGAGGGTTCTAAGGCTAAATATTCTTTACCGTCATGGCTTTCTAAGAAATTCACCATGTGCTCTTTAATATCGTCGCCATGGTATCCACCCTCGGGAATCTCAAAGGGCTCACCCATCAGCTCTAAGAAACGGGCGTCCAGGGATTTTCCGAGGTTAATGATTTGATTACCGGCATCGTTGATATAAAACTCCTTCGTCACATCAAAACCGGCAAATCTCATAATATTGGCTAACGAATCGCCAATGGCACCGCCTTTGGCATTGCCCATATGCATAGGGCCTGTGGGGTTCGCGCTGACGAATTCGATTTGGATTTTTTTGCCGCCGCCGAAGGTGGTTTTGCCGTAGTCTTCGCCCATCTCTAAGATGGTGGGGACGACGCTGTCCATGGCCCTTTGGTGTAGTTTAAAATTAATAAATCCGGGGCCTGCAATCTCTACCGACTCTAAAATATCGCTGAGTTCAATGGCAGAGATGATTTTTTCTGCGACGACCCGGGGGTTCATGCGGGCTGCCTTCGTGACGAGCATGGCCATATTGGTGGCGTAGTCGCCATGGGATTTGTCTTTGGGGATTTCCAGCATAACGGCTGGGATTTCTGTAAGGGTGAAGACCCCTTCTTCCACGTTCTTTTGCACCGCTTCATGGATTTTATCTTTTAAGTATTGTTCGATTTTATCGGTAGGATACTGCATCATTGTTCTCCTTCGTATAGTATATGGGCTTAGAGCTCTGTTTTTTGGATGTCTGTGATGGTTTCGCCTAAAAAAGCTTCTCCAATGGTCTTAAATCGCTCCGGCGCGTCGGTCACATAAAAACGGTGATGGGGAGATGTCTTACATCGTCGTTCCATGGCCTTCTCTTGCAAAATAATCTCCACTTGCCTCGCCGTCTCCTCGGCGGAGTCGACTAACGTCACGCCATCGCCTAGGATTTCTTGTATTGCTTTTTTGAGGAGTGGATAATGGGTACACCCTAAGACTAGGGTATCGATGGGAGATGTGACCCATGGTTTTAGATATCTTTCTATGGTGAGCTTTGTCACTTCATTGTGAAGCCACCCTTCTTCCACTAAAGGAACAAACATGGGACACGCCAATTGACTGACGGTAACGCCGGGTTTTAAAGTCTCAATAGCCCTTTGGTAAGCGGCGCTACTAATGGTTCGCTCTGTGCCAATGACGGCAATATGTCCCGTCTGGCTTCTCTTTACGGCGGCAAGGCTACCGGGATAGATGACTTCTACAATGGGAATATCGTACGTGGCTCTCAGGTACTCCACGGCGGAAGCACTGGCCGTATTGCAAGCTAAGACGATCATCTTAACGTCTTGATTCTTCAAAAAACGCACACATTCGTCGGTGAATTTAACGACGGTTTCCGCCGTTTTTGCGCCATAAGGTACCCTGGCCGTATCGCCAAAATAAACGATCTCTTCATCAGGTAATAAATCAAGAATGGCTTTCATGACAGTCAGTCCGCCAAGGCCGGAATCAAAAACGCCGATGGGTTTGTTATTATGCAAAGGGTTATTCTCCTTTATCAAGTTTTGTTCATGGTTTTGGTGATTGATTTCTTTTAAAAAAGTTCAATATATTTATTATAATGGAAAACCATTATATTTCCAATAAAAAAACGCATTTTAATGCGTTTTTTTGCACATTACCAAAGTAAGTTATCAACGACACGAATTCGGCTCACCGTAGGATCCTCCGTCCCTTGTAGGTGGGAGTTTTGTGCCTTTAGCCAAGCGATGTGATCAATCATGTCTTGGGTAATAATTTCGCCGGGACAAACAAGGGGAATCCCCGGTGGATATACCATAATCATCTCGGTACTGATTTCGCCCTGTGCCTCTTCTAATGGAATGGATTGGCTCGTTGCGTAGTACGCTTCACGGGGCGTAATAAACATATCAGGAAAATCGGGGCTTTCGTAGGGCGTGCGCTCTACTTTGACTTTTTGATATCTTTGTGAGATTTCTTTGAGACTGAAGAGGAGTGCCTCGATGGTTTCTTTGTTATCGCCAACGGTTACAAGGGCCATAACACCGGCGGCGGTGGCCATCTCCACTTGCAGGTTGTACTCGTAGCGAAGGAGTAAGTCTAATTGAAAACCGGTCAATCCAAGCTGGGTGGCATCGATATAGAGTTTCATCGGATCGAAGGAAAACTCTCTATGGTGGGCAATATGCTCAGCGCCAAAACAAAAGAGGCCGTTCATTTGATTGATTTCTTTTCTGGCGTAGTGGGAGAGTTCTAAGGCTCTTTCAACGAGGTCTTCTCCCGTAAGGCCCATCTGCTTACGACAAAGCTCGAGGCTTAACATGAGCAGGTACGAAGAACTGGTCGTCTGGCTAAGACCGATGACGCCTTTCACCGTTCCCGGTTTTACAAGGCCTTCATTGTAAAGAAGAATGGAGCTTTGAGTGAGACTTCCTAAAGACTTGTGGGTACTTAAGGCGCTCATATCTGCGCCCGCCGCCATGGCGGCCATGGGTAATTCGGGATGAAAGCTAAAAGTCGCACCGTGGGCTTCGTCGGCAAGGACGGCGATTCCTTTTTCGTGGGCGATTTTTACGATGGAATTGACATCGGCACAAATGCCGTAATAGGTGGAATTCAGCAATAATATACTGTTGAGGTCACTGACTTTATTCATGCAATCGGTGACATTCTTCATGGAGAGATTAAGGGCAATCCCTAAGTCGCTATCCACTTCCGGCTTAATATAAATAGGTCTTGCACCGGAGAGGATGAGACCGTTAATGGCCGATTTATGGGCATTCCTTGGAATGATGATACGATCGTCGGGACCTACCGTCGACATAATCATCGACTGCACCCCTTGGCTGGTGCCATTCACCAAAAAATGGGCGTAATCACTGCCAAAGAGATCAGCCGCCAGTTCGTGGGATTCTTGAATACAGGCGCTTGGGTTATTCAGGTCATCGAGACCGTGGATACTGTTGATATCGATCGTCATCGTATTGGCGCCTAAGTACTCCGTGAGTTCCGGGATTCCTCTGCCGCCTTTGTGACCGGGTACATGAAAAGGCACCGTTCCCTCTTGAGCGTATTTTTTTAGTGCGTCAAACAATGGTGTTTTGGATTGATCAAGCATAACAATAAATCTCCTTAAAAGGATGAGATGTAATCATAAAGATAAGAATAGTAAAACATAAATAACCCCCCATTGCAATAAAAAAATCATCCAAAGGGGTGGAGATGGTTTTTTTACATTTATAATAGAAAAAAATTTTTTTATTAAAGTATTGAATAGTATGGGCCTTTGATATACAATATATGAAAGAGAATAAAAAAAGGAGGGGAATTACAATGATTACACGTGATATGATTATTGCAGACGTTATTACGAAGTACCCCGAAGCCCACACTGTGTTCATGCAACACGGTCTAAGATGCGTAGGCTGAGGTGGCGCTTTATACGAATCCATCGGTGATGGAGCATCTGCCCACGGCATTGACGTAGACAAGCTTGTTGAAGATCTCAATAAATTAGAAAAATAATTACAACAAAAATAGGCCTTTTGGCCTATTTTTTTTATGCTTTTTGGAAGAATTTTTTAATACGGTCGAAGATTTCTAAGATCTTAAATTCAATCTTAACCGCTACTTTATCGGGATCTTTCGTGATGAGGGTGATTTCATCTTCCGTAAGATAGGAGTGAAGCGCCTCGCCAAAGACGCCTTCATCGACGCTTCCATCGACTAAACATAAAGGAGGGAATAACACACACCACCAATTATCACCTTCTCCTTCCCCTAAAGTTACGAGGAAAGCCTCATAAGTTCCGCCGGGAAGGGTGGCCGTTCCGTACGTCTTAATGGGAAAACCTCGATCTTCTATGGAGACGGTGAGGGGTGTGGTATTGTTTTTGGTTTCTAAGAAAGCTTCTAAGTCTTCTTCGATTTTCCTTTGATAAGTTCTTAAAATCTCTTTGGCTTCTCCTTGATCCGATGCTTCTTCGAGGAGGGGCTCTGCGATCCTTAAAAGCTCGTCCCTTACTTCAAGCTTCAGTGCTTGATCTTCTTCTGAATTGCTACTGGCTAAGACGTGAAGTCTTAAGACATCGTCTTTTAAGCTTTCGAATGTTTTTTCCGATTCTATGGCTTTTAGGATTCCAAAAAGAATGAGTAACGCACCCAAAAGGGCGTACCATTTTTTCATTGTTTTCATTGATTTATTTCCTTTCATAAAGGGGTGTAAGGAAAGTTTTACCAATATGATTCTTTTTATGTATGAATCTAAAAAAAATATAAAAAAAGCATTGCAATAGGTGCAATGCTTTTTTGGCGTTTTTCGTTCCATAGATGGATTATACCAAGTCTTTCAGCTCTTGTAATAAATCACTGAAAAGGGCTAAGGTTTTTTCTAAGGGCTCCGCCGTTAAAAAATCCACGCCGGCTTCCTGAAGTAAAGCAATGGAGTAATCGCTGCTACCACTCTTTAAAAAGTTAAGATAGCCTTCTCTCACTTTGTCATTCCCTTCGTAGATGGCTTTGGCGAAGTAGACGCCGGCGGCAAGGCCCGTCACGTATTGAAAGACGTAGAATTTGCGATAAAAATGGCCAATCCTTGCCCACTCAATCCCGTAGCGATCTTCCATCTCTAAGGTGTCGCCATAGTATTCTTTATTAAGATGGACAAAAAGCTGATTAAAACCGTCGGCGGAAAGGGGTTCTCCTTGTTCTGCTTTTTTGTGGATGGTGAGTTCAAAATCGGCAAAAAGAGTCTGACGATAGACGACGGTACGGATTTTCTCCACGAATTCGGTGAGGACAGCTCGCCTTACACCACGATCTTTTACCGTATCCAGTAGATAAAGGCTCATCAAAACTTCATTGGTGGTACTGGCCACTTCGGCGCAGAAGATGGAATAATCTTTGTAGATGGGGTGCTGATGACCGTTCGAATAGTGGGAGTGGAGGGCATGACCCATCTCGTGGGCCAAAGTCATGACGCTGTTTAAATCGTCTACGTAATTCATGAGAACGTAAGGATGACACGTGGGCGCACCGAAGGAATAGGCACCGCTTTGCTTATTCTGATTTGGATATACATCCACCCAGCGACTATTAAAGGCATCTCCAAGCACGGTGAGATAATCCTCTCCTAAGGGCTTTAGCCCTTCTAAGAGAAGCTTCTTCCCTTCGTCATAAGTGTACGTTACGCCGGCATCTTCAGAAAGGGGCGCATACAAATCATAAAAATACAAATTGTCCACCTTGAGGGAATCTTTGCGGAATTTTAGATAGTCTTCCATAGGCGCCCGATTAGCTTTTACTGTATTAATGATGGTTTCATAGACGTGGGTTGGCACGTTGTTGCCATGGAGTGCGCTTTCTAATGCGCTTTCATAGCCTCTGATTTTTGATAGGGCCACGTTTTTCTTCACTTCAGCGGAGAGGGTGGCAGAGAGGGTATTCTTCATGGCCATATAGCCATCGAACAAAGTCTCAAAACCTTCTTTACGAACGCTTCTCACCGGCGACTGGCGAAAGAGTGAAAAAGTCCCCTCCGATAGGGCAATGGATTCCCCCTTATCATTCTTCACGTTGGGGAATTTCAGATCCACCGCCGTCAGCATATCAAAGACATTCTCCGGTGCTTCCAGAGAAAGGGAGAGGCTTGCAAGGAGTGCTTCTTTATCTTCCGATAGGACATGACGCTTCTGCCGTAAGAGGTTGTCAAAATAATGGCGATAAATCTCTCCCCCCGGTGCTTCTTCGTAGCTCTTTAAGGTATTTTCATCTAAGCTTAAAAGCTCCGGCGTGAAGAAGGACGTCACTTCACCAAAACCCATGGCAAGGCCCTGCACCCTTTGCCAGAGATGCTGCGCTTCGTCCTTTGCTAAGTCTTCGTCTTTATTTAAAAAAGCGTAGCTATAAATATCGTACAGAAGGTCACTCACTGCAAAAAGCCGTTCCATGGCTAAGAAGAATACGTGAGGGCCTTCTCCTAAGTGCCCCTTAAAATCACCGAAGGCTCTAATCTCTTCTTCTGTTTTTTTAATGGCTTTTTCTAAGTCTTCCTTCGTCTTATAAATATCTGTAAGATTCCATGTGAATTCATGGGGGACGGCTTCACGCTGTGGCATGGCACCTTTAAATCGTTCTGTAAAAGTCATCGTTTTTCTCCTTTTTTATTTTCATTATAACAAAAAAACACCTAATTTATCACGGTTTAGGTGTTTTTTTTGATTTAATTTTCGCTCCACTCTAAGAGTTTCTTATTGGTGATACGAATTCTCGTACCTTTCATCCCAAGACTTCTTGATTCTAAGAGGCCCGCCGATTCTAATTTTCTGATGGCATTTACGCCGATGGATCGACTGACGCCTTCCCTCGTCGTTAAATCGCTCACGGTAAAAGTATCTTCCAGGGTATCTTTTTCTCTAAAATACCTGGCAATCGTCGTGATAATCATGGTTTCTGTATAGCTCATGGCCGACATTACTTTCTGAATGGAGCGTTGTTCCAAGTGGTCGATAGATTGGAGCATTTGTTCTTTAGTGGTGCCCTCTTCAATGATTTTTCTCACTTCGTCGTAATTCATATTTAGGTTTCCTCCACTTCCATATAGCGCTTCCTATTGCAATGACAGCAAGGCTTCCCACCGTCATCATTAAAATTAAGATTAAAATATCAAAAAAATACCCCCCCGGCACCATTCGTATCAATAAATCGGTGGCGGGATCAAGGAGCCATAAATCGTTGTTAAAAGAGATTTCATGAAACA
>CAYJGI010000062.1:0-7279 GCA_964369705.1 uncultured bacterium | reverse complement strand
ATGAAGCCTAAAGCGCTTTTCGTTTTTTGATAAGCTTCTGTAGCGTAGATGGTAGCGCAACTGATTCGTAATCAGTAGGTCAGGGGTTCAAATCCCCTCAGAAGCTCCAATGTAAGTAAGCTGTAGTCTTAGGACTGCGGCTTTTTTTGTTGCCGCTAACTTTCACCTTTTTCATGGACAAGAATATACTATTACACCCCTCATAATTATAAATTGGAGTGAGTATCATGGTATATCCTTATAAAGAAACATTCAAAGTCACCAATGCTTTTGGTGTCAAGGGGAGCTGGTCTGCCGGATGGCATATCGGCGTAGACCTCGTAGGGCAAGAAGACAAAACCCTCGTATCCATCGAAGACGGCATTGTAGAATTTGTCGGCACTTCCGATAGCTACGGCAATCGGGTAAGAATTAAGCAAGATGATGGAACAACGGCCTTATATGCCCATCTCAGTAAAATCTCAGTGAAGAAAGGCGACAGGGTTAAAAGCGGTGATGTCATAGGTGTAGAAGGCAATACCGGTAACAGCACGGGAAGTCATCTGCATTTAGAAATCCACAAAAGCCCTTGGCGCTATCCATCAAAGAACAGTAGCCCCGAGACGGCAACTTGGATTTTAGATCCCATGGCGTACATGGGACTTCCCGGAGAGAAAGGCACCATCATCGAATCGCCTTTTTCTTATGATACAAGGAGCGATGTGTCTAACGTCAAGATGATGATCTGTGGCGAGATTAAAGAAGTCCAGTCGGTGAATATCGACGGATATAATTATATTAAGCTTCGAGATATTGCTTGCGATGAAATTATTGTGGATTACGATGCATCAAAGAATCTTCCCATCGTCGATGTGAGATAAATGGGTTTTTCAGAAGAAATGTGGATACAAATCATTGTATACTTGGTGAGTCTCGCCTCCATCGGGGGAAGCCTCTTACAGCGGGTCAAAAACTTAGAAAAAAAACAAGATCAATTCACCGGTATCGTAGAGAAGCTGTATGAGCTGGAAGGCGAAGTCAAAAAACTAACAGAAAACATTAAAAACAATCATTATCTCATAGAAGATCTAAAACAAAACACAACAACAGAAGAAATATCATAATACAATAAAACCCAAGGATATCCTTGGGTTTTATTGTATTATTTGTCGATTAAAAAAAAGGCAATTCAACCACATAACGACATATTGTGCAACACATTAACGCTATACTGTAACAAAGTGAAAAAAAGGAGGTCCACAGGGAGCACATGATTACAATAGGCAAAAAAAATCGAACAACAATCAGTGCGCAATACTTTAAGAAGATACAATCTTATTTCGGTGACATAGAATGGATTAGCATCGTTTTTTTATGTTTTTTGTGTGTTTTTGGCAGTACCACTTTGTTCTGGGGAATGGCACCTTTAGGTCCCGCTTTTTTTATGGCTCTTCACCAAAGAAGTGAAAACAGGTTCATTTACGGTTTGATGCTTACGATTACGGCGTTCTTGTTTTTACCCTTAACAAAAGCCTTGGGCATTTTTCTTTTTACCCTTTATTATTGCATATTTCAATGGATACTGACGAAAAACCGCAAGGCGGAACAATCCTTTATGACCTTGATACATATTGCATTGTACGGAGGGATTCTCCTCATGATGGAATGGCGCTTGCAAGGGATTTTGCTTCCTTCCGCTTGGTTTGAAGCGGTCATGGAAGTTGCCGTATTAGGGGGTGCTTTTTTTGTATTCCGTGGTGGCGTCATCTCTTTTACTGCACTATTTAATAAGGGACAAGCTCTGCCTACCATTGGGCAAGGTGTGAGCCTTTGGGCGGTTTTTGCTGTTTTTGCGTTGACCCTTCCCGGGGGTGTTGTTTTTTATCTTTCTCTTAAGATGGTAGGTCTTTTTCTTTGGATTCTGCTTCTTACCATGGTGGATGATCTTCTTTTTGCCATGTCCGGCGCCCTCATGATCGGTGCCTTTGATGCTGTTTTTTTGGTGGGTGATGTTAATTTTCTTATTTTTTACTTACTGTCCACCGTTTTTGCCATTCTTTTTTATGGAGGCTCCAGAGGTAAAATGACTTTGGGATTTTTACTGTCTCAAGGATTACTGGCACTTTTTTTTCATGATTTATACAGTACCAATGTAGGCTTTGTAACACCGTTTGTTGTTGTTGTTTTTATGTGGATTACACCAAAGGCACTGCCTTTAACCATGTCGAAGATATTGAGAGAGGGGAAAGCAATGAAACCGTACGACAATCGCAATATGAATATTTCCGGTGAAGTGCTAAAAAAACTACATACGCTATCCGACGTCCTAAAAGAATTCGCCATTCTTTACTCTACAGAAGGGGAGGAAGTCGATGGAGAGGATGAAGTAGAGTCGCTGATTGAAGGAATCTATCTTAGAACTTGTAGCCAGTGTAGCGATGAGAGGAGCTGTTTTCACCACCGCAAAAATCATCCAAAGGAGTATCTGTTAGAACTCATGAATCTCAATGAAGCAGAAGGCACTGTGACAGAAGGCGATGTATATGACCTCCTCAGTAATCGCTGCAAAAAAGCGGTAAAAGTGGTGGATGCCATCGTAGAAGATTTAGCCCATTACAAAAAAAGCCAAAGCCTCCACAAAAAAATAATAGGCGCCAATCGATTATTAGAAGAAGGCTTTTTGGAGATTTCCCACGCGGTACAAAACCTCTCCAAGGAATTTGCAGAGGATCAAGAACAAGATGTATTTACAGAAAAAATCATTGAAGATTTATTAAAAAGTCGAAAGATTCATTGCCAAGAGATTAGTGCCTATCGAAAAAACAACCATTTAGAAATCATACTCACCTTTTTAACACCCATCGATCATGATACCCTTTTGTATCTCAAAGATTTAATCGAACAAACGCTACAAGAAGAACTTCATACCTTCTACCATGACAGTGATAAAGATACGGGACGGTCAATGATCAAGTGGGTAAAAGCCCCTTATTACAGCTTAGACGTAGGGATCTCCAATCGATCAAAAAAAGAAATCTCAGGGGATAGTTATCGTTTTCAACCTTTAGAAGATGGCCGTTTTTTAGTGGCTTTATGCGATGGAATGGGCCACGGTGCCTTTGCACACAAACAAAGCAAAACCGTCCTCACCATGGTCTCCAAGCTGATCAACATGGGATTCTATGGCGAAAAAGCCATCCAAATGGTAAACGATGCCATGGGCAATCGGGCGTATTCTGAGACGTACTCTACACTGGATTTATGCCTTTTTGATCTTCATCGAGGAACCATCGACATGACAAAACTAGGTAGCGCCATGAGCATTATCAAAACAGGGAGAGATTATTACATCCACGAAGCCAATTCGCTCCCCGTGGGCATTGTGAAAGAAGTGGAGATCAAAACAACGCCTTGGCAATTACAAGAAGATGATTTTATTGTGCTTTTATCCGATGGGATTTTAGATGCACTGCCGGAAGAGGGAAAAACCCACCTTCTTATGGATCTCATCGAGCATACGGAAGAAGAACCCCAACGCCTCTCAGAAAAAATCCTCTCTCTGGCCATGGGCAAAGATGTCCTCGATCCTCCCGATGATCTGACGGTCATAGTCGTCGCCCTCAAAAACAGGAAAAAAACGGCACACCAAAGAAGACCACTGGAGCCAATACAGATCGAAACCGCTTAATCCATCAAAAAAAGCTTCCTGCATATTATGGGAAGCTTTTTTGTATGGAGATGTCTTCAAAGTTAAAGGATCATTACAAAACAACAAAAAAATTCACATAAAGACCACAAAAACCCTCCATAATAATAGATGGGTTTTTCCTTCCTATTATGATACAATGGTAAAAAAATCAGAAAAGAGAAGACGAAATGGTGCGTACATTGAAGCTTTTTTTAAAAGAGCATCCCATGATAGATTACAAAAACCCGTGGATTATTGCCCTCTCGGGAGGCCCCGACTCCATGGCGCTACTACATAGCCTCATAGATCTTCAAAGGGAGGATAGTAGCATTCCGCCCCTGGTAGCAGTTCATATTTGCCACAACCTACGGGAAGATGCAAAGCGGGAGATCGAACAACTTCGCCTTTGGCTTAGGGATCTACCTTTATTGCAGTTGGTTTTTTTTGATGAAGATGTCAGAGCCTATCAACAGAAAGAAAACCTCACCATAGAAGAAGCGGGACGGAAGATTCGCTACTTAAGGCTAATGGAAGTCGCCGAAGCACTGAAGAGTAAGACCATCATCACGGCCCACCATGAGGGGGATCAAGTAGAATCTATGATGATGCACCTCCTTAGAGGAAGTGGAACAAAAGGCCTCATGGGCATGGAAGAAGTAAGAGTATTCAAAAAAGGCAAAAAAAGCGACATACTCCTCGTCAGACCTTTTCTTACCACAAAAAAAGAACAGCTTCTCACATTCATAGAGGAGAAGAAGATTCCCTACTTCATAGACGAAAGCAACGAAGAGGATGTGTATTTTCGTAATAAAATCAGGTTGAAGACGCTCCCAATGCTAGAGGCGTTATGGCCGGGTTTTGAGGGACGTCTCCTTCATTTGCAAAACATTCTTAAGACAGAAGATGACTTCTTGCAACATGAGGTACGGCTTTTTGCGAAGAAAAACATCCAAACAAAAGAAAAATCAATCGTCCTTAAAGACGGTTTTGATAAGGGACATAAAGCCCTTCAAAGACGGGCCTTGCGGGCAAGTGTATTACAAGTCTTTGATGTGGGTCTGACTTTTCAGAAGACAGATGCCATCTTAGATTTATTTCACCTTCAATCTAATAAGAAGGTAGCCATAACAAAAAACCTCTACGCAAAAAAAGTCTTTGGAGAAATCCTCATAGAAAAAGAACTGCGCAAAACCCATGAAATCAACATACCCATAGAAAAAAAAGGCGTGACGTTACTCCCGAAGGAGCGGGGATTTGTTTTTGTGGGAGACCCTGAGAGCATCCCAAAGAACCTTCAAAAAAACTTTAAAAATCACTTTTGTATTCAATTAGAGTATGATAAAATAGTAAAAGGCCTGTCCTTAAGGCACCGGGAAGAGGGCGATGTGTTCTTTCAAAACGGCCATCATAAAAAACTCAAAAAAATGTTTATCGACGCCAAAATCCCCGTGGCAAAGCGGGAGGCTGCTTTACTCATTGCCCATGATAAAGAAATCCTTTATTGTGATTTTTTTGGTGTAAGCCATGGAGAATCGGCTGGTGTAAAAACCGCCGTATCACTCTACTTAAAAAAGGAATCCTAATGTGAGAGAAGACATTAAAGCCATCTATCTATCGGAAGAACAGATTAAGATTCGTGTGGAAGAACTGGCCAAAACCCTATCTAATGATTATAAAGATGAAGAAGTCGTCTTTGTGGTGGTCATGAAAGGCGGCATGGTTTTTGCCTCCGACTTACTGCGCCACATGGAAATCCCCGTGCTTGTAGAGACCATTACAGCAGAAAGCTACGGCATGGAAGGTACCGAGAGTCAAGGTATCGTTAAAATTAAGGGAGAGGGCCTTCCCATTGAAGGCAAACACGTCGTCGTCATCGAAGATATGGCGGACACAGGACTTACCCTTAGCACCCTTGTTAAGACCATGGAGCATCAAGGCGCAAAGACGATACGGATGTGCGTGGCCATGGATAAGCCTTCAAGAAGACAAAATGGGCTACAGCCCCATTATATTGGTTTTACAGTAGAAGACTATTTTTTAGTGGGGTATGGCCTCGATTATAAAGAAAAGTACCGCCAACTACCCTATATCGCAATATTGAAAGAGGAAGTAATCAATGAAAAGTAGAAATAGTAGGAGGAATCAAATGAAAGCAGCAAAGACTTTTGGCTTTTGGATTATATTACTCATTGGCTTTTATTTTTTAGCACAAATTATGACGGCAGGCCTTACGCCTGAAGTATATTATCCTACGTGGAATGAGCTTCAAGAGCAAATCGTAGCGGGGAATGTACAAGAAGTCATGGTGACCGATGAATACGTAAGAGGTGTTCTTAAAGAATACGATGGCAACAAGGAAGTCTTATTCGAAACCCACGTCCCATCCCTGGATATCTTTTATGGTTTACTGAATACGTATTCACCGACCACGATACAGACTTATCCACCACCGACGGAAGCACCATGGTGGTACTCAATTCTGCCCACTTTATTTTTCGTACTGATTATTGGCGGTGTGTGGTTCTTCTTTATGCAACAGAATCAAGGTGCCAATAGCAGAATGATGAATTTTGGTAAATCAAAAGCCAAAATGTACGGCAACAATCTGAAGAAAGTTACTTTCAAAGATGTGGCCGGCGTCAATGAAGAACAAGAAGAACTAGAAGAAATCGTAGAATTCTTAAAAAATCCCAAAAAATTCGCAGACCTCGGCGCCAGAATCCCGAAGGGCGTTCTGCTCATGGGCCCTCCCGGTACCGGTAAGACCCTTCTTGCCCGTGCCGTAGCAGGAGAAGCCGGTGTTCCTTTCTTTAGCATTAGTGGTTCAGACTTCGTGGAGATGTTTGTCGGTGTGGGTGCATCCCGCGTGAGAGACCTCTTTAATGATGCGAAGAAAAGCGCACCATGCATTATTTTTGTCGACGAGATTGATGCCGTCGGTCGTCAAAGGGGCGCAGGCCTCGGCGGTGGCCACGATGAGAGAGAACAAACCCTTAACCAGCTTTTAGTTGAGATGGACGGTTTTGACAGCAATGTAGGAATTATCATGATTGCCGCAACGAACCGCCCCGACATCTTAGATCCCGCCCTCCTTCGTCCGGGACGTTTTGACAGACAAATCGTCGTTGACGTACCCGATGTGAAGGGCAGAGAAGAAATTCTTAAAGTACACTCTACCAATAAGCCACTGGCCAAGAGCGTAGATCTTCAGGTCTTAGCGAAAGCCACGCCCGGCTTTACGGGAGCAGATCTTGAGAACCTCTTTAATGAAGGGGCTCTCCTTGCCGCCCGTCAGAATAAAAAACACGTAGAAATGGTAGACTTAGAAGAAGCAATCACCAGAGTCATGATTGGTCCTGAGAAGAAGAGCCGAATTATTCAAGAAGAAGAAAGGCGCCTCACGGCGTATCACGAAGCCGGTCACGCCATTGTGGCCCATATGCTACCCCAGATGGATCCTGTACACCAAGTATCGATTATTCCAAGGGGAAGGGCCGGTGGTTATACCCTAGTATTACCGAAGGAAGATGTCAGCTACCGTACGAAAACGGCACTCCTTGCCCGCATTACCATGACCATGGGTGGACGCTCCGCAGAAGAGATTTTCTTAGG
>CAYJGI010000061.1:3103-7356 GCA_964369705.1 uncultured bacterium | reverse complement strand
GCATAGGCATGAATCACAGCTTCTTTTAATCCTTTTTTGATGAACTCATAGGCTTCACCGTACGTCATTTTATGCTTCATCCAATCCTGCTGCGATTTTTTGGGCTTGATCTTCTGTTACAAGGGCATTAATCATATCATCTAAATCACCGTCTAAGAAGGCGGCTAATTGGTGAATGGTAAGGGAGATACGGTGATCGGTGACTCTTCCTTGAGGGAAGTTGTACGTACGGATACGCTCACTTCGATCGCCGCTACCCACTTGACCTTTTCGGGCATCGGAGCGTTCTTTGTTGGCTTCTTCTCTAGCCAGGTCATAGAGTCTTGCTCTTAAAATTCTCATGGCTTTTTCTTTGTTTTTTAATTGGGACTTCTCATCTTGGCAGCTGACCACAAGGCCTGTGGGTAAGTGGGTTACACGGACGGCAGAGTCGGTGGTATTAACGCTCTGACCACCGGGGCCACTGGAGCGATACACATCAAAACGCACATCGGCGGCATTGATGGTAATATCCACTTCTTCAGCCTCCGGGAGGACTGCCACGGTGGCGGCAGAAGTATGAATACGGCCACTGGATTCCGTGTCCGGTACACGCTGTACGCGATGGACGCCACTTTCAAACTTCATTCTGGAGTAGGCGCCGTTTCCGACGACGGTAAAGACGATTTCTTTATATCCACCGATGTCGTTCTCGTTGCTACTCATGATTTCTGTCTTCCATCCTTGACGTTCGGCATAACGAGAATACATACGGAAAAGATCCCCGGCAAAAAGAGCGGCTTCATCGCCCCCTGTACCGCCTCTGACTTCTACGATAATATTCTTATCATCGTTGGGGTCTTTGGGGAGAAGTAAGACTTTGAGCTCTTCTTCTACGGTACTTTTTGATTCCTTCGCTTCTTCAAGCTCCAGTTGAAGCATCTCTTCAAAATCCGGATCTTGCTTTTCTTTCAGCATTTCTTTGGCATCTTCCATCGTCGTAAGGATTCTTTGATATTCGTTGAATTTATCCACAATGGGTGATAGCGACGCACTTTCTTTGGCGTATTCCATGAATTTTTGTTGATCGCCAATGATTTCGGGGTCGCTGAGTAATTCGTTTAATTGATCGTAACGTTTTTGAATATTTTGCAATTTATCTAACATACCATTTTTCCTCCATGGTGATTACTATAGGTGATGAATTTATCTTTCAGCTTCGCTTTCTTTATATAGTTTCTTCCGATTCTTCCTTAAGGATTTCTTCTTCCTTTAAAGGGCCTTATGCCTCTTCTTCTGAGAGAATGCCTTCTTCCTTTGGAAGTACCTCTTCTGTATCTGCTGTTTCTTCCGATGGTTTTTCCGGTAATTCTCCTAAGATACCAAGAACGGAGTGGATGGCCACTTCGATGTGTTCGTCGCTTGGTTCTTTCGTTGTGAGCTTTTGCATGAGAAGCCCCGGGCCACTAATCAGCTTCACTAAAAAATGGTTGCTTCTTCCCGCCCACTGAATGACTTCATAGCTGACTCCCGCCACAAGGGGGAAGATCGCCACTCGAATCAAAACGCGGGTGAGGATTGAATCCCAAGAGATGAGAGAAGATGCCACAATGCTAATGATGAGGGTGAGGAGAAGAAAGCTCGTTCCGCACCGCTTATGGGTGGTGGAGTATTGGCGCACGTTTTCGACTGTAAGGGGTTTTCCATCTTCGTAACAGTTGATGGTCTTATGCTCGGCGCCGTGGTATTGATAGAGGATCTTAATATAGGATATGAAACTAATGCTGATAATATAAAGCATAAATATACTAATCTTAATGACGCCTTCCGTGGCGCTTAAGAGCACTCTGTCGCTAATATAGCGCTGGGCAAAGGACGTAAGAAGGGTGGGTAGTACAAAGAATAGGCCGATGGTTAAGATAATGGCAAGGACTACAGCAATGGCAATATCTTTAGGCGTGAGGGGTTCTTCTTCTGTACCCGCCTCAATACCACTGTAACTGATGACTTTCATCCCCGTCATCAGGGCATCGACAAAGGCGACAACGCCTCTTATAATTGGGATTTTATGGACTTTTAGCTTTTTTGCTAAAGAAGTTTTTGTTTCTGTTTTAACGGAGATTTCGCCGCTTGGTTTGCGTATGGCAATGCTCATTTTACCGTCACCTTGCATCATTACGCCATCCATGACCGCTTGACCGCCGATCGCTAGTTTTTTCATTGATTTCCTCCCTATGGGTGTACAATTGTTGCCTCTTGTCAATGGATCAAAAAACCGACTCCTTCTTGGCCCACAAAAGGGCGAGAATCACAGTCCATTAACACTTTATTATACCACAAAACTCCCCATGATAAAAGCTGAAGTGGCAAAAAGAACATAAAAAAACAGGAGAAATTCTCCTGTTTTCTTTTGGATTAACGATTGTATTTTTTCTTAAATTTATCCACTCTACCGCCAGCATCAATAAACTTCTGCTTACCGGTATAAAAAGGATGGCATTTGGAGCAAATCTCCACTTTGATCTCCGGATCAACGGAACCGGCCTCAAATGTATTGCCACAAGCGCAAGATACTTTTACTAGCTTATATTCTGGATGAATACCTGGTTTCATGCATGTCACCTCTTTCCCAATCTATCTGTCGATAAAATATTATCGGTTTTCACGTAGAATTTATTGTATCACACCTATTAAGATTATGCAAGTTTTTTTCAATTATTTAACGATGGATCGTAGAAATCCTTCGAATGGTTCGATCTTTACCGTAAAGAACCATGGTTTCTGTGGTATATGTCCCCTCTTGATCCTTCGTAACACCCATGAGAACATCGCCCGTCGTTACGCCGGAAGCGGCAAAAATCACTTCATCACTTTTAACTAAATCATTAAGGGTTAAGACTTTGTTTTCGTCTGTGATGCCCATCTCTACCATACGCCGTCTTTCTTCTTCGTTTTCGGGGACGAGTTTTCCTTGCATATCGCCACCCATGGCACGAAGACCCGCCGCCGCAAGGACGCCTTCCGGCGCGCCGCCGGTACCGACCATGATGTCCACTCCGCAAGATGGAATAGCGCAGGCCAAAGCACCGCCTACATCACCATCGGTAATGAATTTGACCTTAGCGCCCATGGCACGAACCGCCTTTGCAAAATGATCGTGGCGCTCTCTCTCCAGCATAAGGACGGTCATGTCTTCGATTCTCTTACCGAGGGCTGCCGCTACATTTTTTACGTTATCTTCTATAGGCAGATTGATGTCGATGACACCCTTTGCCCCTTGTCCCGTTGCAATCTTTGCCATATACATATCGGGGGCATGGAGCAAATCACCCTTTGGCGCTACGGCAAGGACAGTCATGGCGCCGGGGTAGTTTTTCGCCGTGAGGTTGGTCCCTTCTAAGGGATCTACGGCAATGTCGACTTCTACTCCCCCTTGGCCGACTTCTTCGCCGATATAGAGCATGGGAGCTTCGTCCATCTCCCCTTCTCCAATGACGACGGTTCCTGTAATATTCATGCGCTGAAAAGCCTTACGCATGGCTTCTACGGCAGCATCATCGGCGGCGATTTTATCGCCTTTACCAATCCATTTTGCCGATTGGATGGCCGCTTCTTCGGCGACTTTAACGAGATCTAATTGTAATGATTGTAAGGATTCCATCCATTTCTCCTAAGCCTTTTGGCTACTGCCAAAGAGGCGCATTTTATGTTTGACGATATTTTTCATTTCTTCCTTTGCAGGAGCTAAAATCTTGCGGGGATCGTATTCTGCCGGATTGTTTTCAATGGCTTTTAGAATCCCTCTTTGGAAAGCCAGACGGATTTCCGTATCGATGTTGATTTTGCTGACGCCGATTTCTACCGCCCTCTGAATGGCATCTTCTGGGATGCCTGAGGCGCCGTGGAGTACAAGGGGGGTTGTAACGATTTTTTTGATGGCCTCTAAGCGATCAAAGTCGAGTTTTGGCTCTCCTTTATACTGACCGTGGGCATTGCCAATGGATACGGCAAGGGCATCTACGGTAGTTTCATCGCAAAAAACCTTGGCTTCTTCGGGAATCGTCATGGACGCTTCACGGTCCGATACGCTGATATTATCTTCGGTACCGCCAATACGGCCCAGTTCGCCTTCAATGGATAGACCGGCAGCTCTGGCAAAACGGACCACTTCTTGTGTGATTCTGATATTCTCAGCTAACGGATGCTTACTGCCATCGATCATCACAGAGCTAAAACCATGCCTCACACACAGTACAATCTGCTCAAAACTATCG
>CAYJGI010000061.1:0-3030 GCA_964369705.1 uncultured bacterium | reverse complement strand
AAGGGCCACAGGTACTTTGGTTTTGCTTGCGGCGGCTTCTACCATGGCCACAATATATTCAATGCCGGCGTACTTTAATGCGCCTTGGCTGGCTTGCAAAATCACGGGAGAATTCTCCTCATCGGCGGCCTCTACAATGGCCTGAACAATCTCCATATTGTTGGCATTAAAGGCGCCTACTGCGTAGCGTTTTTGTTCTGCATCTTTTAATAATTCTTTTAGTGTGACTAATCCCATTTCGTTGGTTGCCCCCTTTGGTTTCTTATATGCTTATTATAAAACAATGGCCATAAAACTGCAACATCGAAAGGCCTACCATGAACAATAAAACCAAAAAACCTTGAAGCTGTTCAAGGTTTTTGATGAAGGTATTTTGTTATCGCCTGTTACCACTTACGATTTTAATTCACCGTGATGGTTGCATCCTTCGCTTCGATGTACCATTTTGCCGGATCTTCATCTTCATAGCCCGATACATAGAAATTAAAACCACTGATATCGGCCACGTCAAAGGGCTGTTCCGAGCTATTATTGGCGGAATCAAATACGAGTTTGGTCGGTAGTTCCGAAGTCGGCGAAGTAAATGTCATGCTATCGGCATCATAGGAGTAATTGTGTATATCCCCCGATGTCCATGGCTGAAGATCACTACTGGAGAGCCCTAAGATGATTTCAAGTCCCCCATAAGGCGTACCTGCATCTAACGAGAACGTCGGTGGAGTGCCACTCCCTGCAAGGGCTTTTTCGCTTTCGATCCAAAAAGCCTCGGCGGCAAATCCCGTGACTGTCAAAGAAAACATTCCGTCGGCCTCCGAGACGATTACTTCAATCTCCGTTTCTTCTGATTTTGGCCTCTCTCCCGGTAGGGTCGCCCCCTCATCACCGTTTTGTTCTTCCCCTTCTCCTTCTGTTACCATGACAGAAGGGGGAAAGTCACCGGTAACCGTCATATCACCAACGGAAAATACTTCATGGTATTCTGTATTGCCTTCCGACGTGTCGCACATTACCCAGAATACCACTTCTTCTATTAGATTAAAATCAAAAGTCTTATCGGGGCCTTTGACACCGTCGGCATCTCTCGTCGGCATGGTGGGCATGTCGGCGACCGGCTTGCTGAAGGTGATCTCATCTCTGGTGAAGGTATATTCACCTACATCTTCCGAAGGAATCATCTCGCCATCAATATATGTAAGGTCTAAGAGAAGTCCCACATTCTCCGCACCAAAATTCGTTTTGATAAAAGCGCTGTAGCCCTCGCCGATTTTCATCATTTCCACGCCGTACCACAGTTCCTCTGCCGCCCGTCCCGCTAAAGATAGTGTGAAAGTATCATCGGCCACTTCTACGGTGACTTCCGTCGTCTCTGACGTGGGAAGAGGCGGTCCATCTTCGTCACCTTCATCTATTGTAACGTCCGAAGGATCTCCCTCAGTGTCGTCCGGGTGCAAGATCTCGCCGTCACCTTCCGGAAGGAGATCTTCCCCTTCTTCGCCTTCACCGGCACTGCAAGAAGCAAAGGATAACACCAGTATGAGTATTAAGCATATTGCCAGAATTTTTTTCATTTTGTTTTCCTCCCATTGTTTATTATCTTAGCTACAGTATATCATATCTACAAAAAATTTTGCTTTTTTTGATGATTATTTGATTTACTATGTGATCAAAACCGTTAAAAATTTCCGCAAAGTATAAAAAATAACCACAAAGCCAAAATAATAAAAACATCAGAAAGGAGTCATTAACATGGCCAGAAATAAAAATAAGAAAAAAGAATCCAGCGATGCCGTTGACGAAAGCCACCGAAGGCAGGACGAATTTATTCCCGATATGTTTACCTTCATGTCGCCGGAGATGCGTAATTGCCATATCGATTATTTAGAAGGACTCGGCGATAGCCCCCATCCAAAATTTCCGGAGATTATCCCGAACGAATCCGATGATTAGGTCTTGCCACGCTGTGATACCTATATGGATCTTAGGGCTAATAAAAGCACCCCTTTTGTTATTGGGGTGCTTTGTTTTGGCTTATTCTTTCAAAAAATCAACATAAAGGGGCACGATATCTTGTAAGAATATCTCCCGATCCCCTAAGGCGTCCCATCAAAACGAATCAAATGACGTTCTCTCCTTCTTGTAATACGATGATTTCTGTCGTGTTGTCATGATATCGATACCCATAATCTAAACCAAAGGAAGGATGCAGTCCACTCTGTAGGGCACCACTGCTTTCGTCTTCCACTGCTATAGAGGCAACATCACCACGATTAGTAAGAGAGGAACGATCCACGGCCATATAAGAAGATAAAAGCACCTCACGGCGGCAGATTGCTTGTGCTTATGTAGCCGGTAATTGGGGTTTTTTATTTTTTTCTGTACTTGATAAAACCTTATGATATACCAAAGGACTCCATATATCACCATGATCATGATGATGGCGATACGAACCAAATCTAAGATTTCATGACGCTCTACGCCTATGGGTAGCGCAAAGCTGTCTGTGATAATTAAGGCAAAAAGCACACACAGCAACATCATGATGATACCAATGAGAGTGAGTTTTCGCGCTTTTTTCAATATTTCCGTTTCTAACGCTTCATCACTCTTAATGTCATAATCGGCAGCTCCCTTGCTACTGTAGAGACGATAATAGCGATTTTCTCCAAGGAGGCGCCAGTCCGTTGATTCTGCTTTCATATGAGTTTCACCGTGAGGGATAGCCTCCCCATTAGACCCATGGACGATTTTGAAGTCTTTGGCCTGCAAGCGATACTTCATGACGGTGGAAGAATCTCCCTTATAGAAGTGCACTTGACGACCATAAAACCCGTCTTCCTTAACGCAGTATCCTTTCTCTGCCATCGCTTCTAAGTACAACATGATGCCTTCTTTATCGTACGCTTCTACCGGTAAGATACGGCGGTATGTTTTTATTTTTGATGACTTCTTGTATGCTTCTCCCATAGGATCCTCTCCTCAAATCCATTATTGTTATCCACTATAAGTATTAGTTGACTTTTCTAGGATTAA
>CAYJGI010000060.1:0-7390 GCA_964369705.1 uncultured bacterium | reverse complement strand
AAAAGTCTTGATCGCCAATGCCATGGGAGAATTATGCCTTGCTTTTCGTGATTCTTCCGACGTCAGCGTCCTCTTTTATTGGATGTATGCCATTGCTTTTTCACTGCAAATTTATTTTGATTTTTCCGGCTATAGTGATATGGCCATCGGCCTTGGTCGCTTCTTTGGTTTTCGTTTTCCGGAGAACTTTAATTATCCTTTCATTGCAAAGACGATTACAGAGTTCTGGCAGAGATGGCACATGACCCTTGGTGGATGGTTCAGAGATTACGTCTATATCCCCTTAGGTGGAAATCGTGTATCGCCAATGAAATGGGTGCGCAACTTAGCCATTGTATGGTTACTCACAGGATTATGGCATGGTGCCAATTGGAATTTTGTCCTGTGGGGTGGTTTTTTTGGTCTTATTCTGATTTTAGAAAAATTAGTGATTCTTCGATTCCTTGATAAAATACCCCGCTTCATAAATCATATTTACGTATTATTCCTTGTGATTATAAGCTTCGTCATTTTTAATGGCGATGGTTTTACCGGTGCCGTAAGTGACCTTGGTGGGCTTTTTGGAAGTCAAGGTATTCCCCTTGTAAGTGATGGCGCCCTCTATAACTTAGAGAGCTATGGCGTTCTGCTTGTCATCTCTATCCTCGGCGCTTTCCCCCTCTGGAAAAACTTATACAACCAATTCACTGCATCAAAAATCGGATCTAAAGTCTCAACGGTCATTGAGCCCCTACTGATTGTAGCCATTCTCATTGCCGTTACCGCTTATTTAATCGACGGTTCTTTCAATCCATTTTTGTACTTCCGTTTTTAAGGAGATGAACTTATGAATAGAACAAAATCTATCTTGACCATTCTACTGACAGCCTTATTATGTTTTGGTTTTTTCTTCAGCAGTCTTCTCCTATCCGATAAGGAAAACTCTTTTACAGAGAGAAGACCCCTGGCCTCTATGCCCGTTGTTTCGTTGGAAGATGTCTTAACTGGTGAATACATGACAGATCTTGAGACTTACCTCTTAGATCAATTTCCTTTAAGAGACGACTTCAGAACGCTAAAGGCGCTCTTAAGCTTTGAAGTATTCCAAAAGAAAGACAATAACGAGGTCTACCTCGTAGGTGACCAAGTGCTTAAGATTGAATATCCCTTAGAAGAAAACCAAATTAATTACGGTGCAGATAAAATCCAATCGGTAATCGATACATATCTTGAAGAATCCAATATTTTTTATAGCATTATTCCCGACAAGAATTACTTCGTTGCAGAAGAAAACGGCTATCCGCACCTTGATTACGATCGACTCATTGCACTCATGAAAGAAGGCATTACCGGTGCAACTTATATTGACCTCTTTGATGACCTTACCATCGATGATTACTACCGTACCGATATTCATTGGAAACAAGAAAACATCTTCAAAATTGCAGAAACCTTATCAAAAGAAATGGGTTTTTCTTCTACTTTAATTCCTGAAGAAGGTTTTACCACGACGACTTTAGAGGGTTTTTACGGTGCTTATTGGGGACAGTCTGCCCTCTCTGTGGTGCCGGATTCCCTAACTTATGTCACCAGTGATGCCATTGATGCTTCCATCGTAACCAGTGCGGAATTCGAGGGAGAAAAGGAAATGTACGACCTAGAAGGATTTTACGGTATGGATGGCTACGATCTCTACTTACATGGCCCCGAGGCCATTCTAACCATCGAAAGTCCCCTCGCCACCACCGATAAGGAGCTGATTATCTTCCGTGATAGTTTTGGTAGCAGTCTTGCCCCTTATTTTGCTGAAGGCTATAGTAAAGTAACGCTGATTGACCTTCGTTACGTCAGTAGTACCATCCTCAGTGATTACGTGACGTTTAATGGACAAGATGTGTTATTCTTATATAGCACATCCATCCTTAACAGTGCCATGCTACTAAAATAACCTGCCTTTCTTTCATTCACTAAATAAAAGACACTTTGCCTTTGCAAAGTGTCTTTTTGATTTTATCATTATGGAATCGTATAGCTTTCGCCATATTTCTCCAGGATGGTTTTTTCTATCAGTTTTTTAAGTGCTTCTAACATTTCTTCTTCTTTAACTTTGTAGAGTGCTTCCCCGCGCTGGAAGAGTAGGGCTTCTCCCCTACCGGCAGCAATTCCAAGGTCTGCTTCTCTTGCTTCACCGGGGCCATTGACTGCGCAGCCCATGACGGCGACTTTGAGAGAATACGGAATGGTGTGGATCACTTGCTCTACTTTTTTTACTAAGGTAATGAGATCAACTTCCGTTCTACCGCAAGTAGGACAGCTGATAAGCTCCACTCCATCTTGTCTTAGGTCAAGACCTCTTAAGATTTCTTTTGCTACGATGATTTCTTGACGAGAGTCATCGGTAAGGCTCACTCTTATGGTATCGCCGATCCCTTTTTCTAAAAGAAGTGCCATGGCCATGGCGCTTTTAATGGCGCCGATCAGAAGGGGTCCCGCTTCCGTTACACCGAGATGGAGGGGATAATGGGATTTCTTTGCCATTAAGGTATTCGCTTCCATCATCTCTTGTACGTTACTCGACTTAATACTGATAATAATATCAGTAAAACCATAATCTTCCAGTATCTTGACTTGATTCACTGCACTTTCTACTAAAGCTTCCGGTGTCGGGCTTCCATACTTTTCTAAGATGCTTTTTTCTAACGAACCTCCATTCACACCAATGCGAATGGGAATTCTGTGTTTTTTTGCCGAGTCTACCACTGCTTCGATTTTTTCTTTACTTCCGATATTGCCGGGGTTGATTCGCAGTTTATCAGCGCCATACTGGGCGCTTAATACTGCAAGGCGGTAATCGTATTGAATATCTGCAATGAAGGGAATCCCGATTGATTTTTTGACGATAGCGATGTTCTTTGCTTCTTCTTCGGAATTAATGGCCGCCCGTATCAATTGACAGCCGATTTTTTCTAAATTTAAGATCTCATCAATAACTTTTTGTGGGTTTGTCATTTTGGACGTAATCATCGACTGAATCGTAATAGGTGCTCCACCGCCGATTAAAACATCTCCCACTTTAATTTGTTTGGTATAAGTCGCCATCTCTAACCTCTACGAAAAGAAAATGCGCACGATGTCTTGGTAAAGAACGATGATACTAAGTAGAATCAAAAGTACAAAACCAATCAAATGGACGATGTTCTCTTTTTCTACGGGGACCGGTTTTCTGCGAATCATCTCAATCAAGATAAATACAATTTTGCCGCCATCTAAAGCCGGTAAAGGCAACAAATTAAATAAACCGATGCTTAAACTAATCATCCCCATCATACTTAAGATATTAAGAACTGCAATGCGGACGCTACTGGATTGGGTGATGGTTTCACTGACGTAGGCTGTGATACCGACGGGACCGGTTAGCTGTACTTCTGCTTGGCCTGTAATCATTTTTCCAATCTCCACAAAGGTGGTTTTCACCATCCAAAATCCTTTTTGCACACCGTTTTGAAGGGCGGACAAAGGATTGATACCGGCTACTTGAAAAGTCGTTCCGAGGATAGGCGCTTCTTCCCCTAAAGTAATTTCAACATCAAGGGGCTCTCCATCCCTCAATACGGTGAAAGTCACCGTCTCCCCTGCATAGTTGGAGACTTCTGTAGCAAAGGACTCGAAGAGAACGTAATTGCGATCTTCCACTGAGAGGATCGTATCACCCTTTTGTAGAGCGGCGGCTTCTGCCGCAGAGCCTTCACTTACCGTATCGATGGTAAGGGTCTGAATACCCGTATTCAGGCTGATAATGGTGAAGAGTAATATGCCTGCCACGATATTCACAATGGCACCCATTGAGATAACAATGAGTCGCCTCCACGGTGCCTTCTTCGAAAAACTCCGACGATCATCGCTGGCTTCTTCTTCGCCTTCCATCATACAGTAACCACCAAGGGGAATGATGCGAAGAGAGTACTCCGTCTCGCCTACTTGTTTTTTGAAGATAGCGGGGCCCATCCCCACGGCAAAGGCAGTGACTTTGATGTCATTCTTCTTCGCTGCAATGAGATGTCCTAATTCGTGTATCATAATCAGTATGCCAAAACTAAAGATGGCAATTAAGATGGATAGTATATTCAAAGAGATTTCTCCTTTTTAGATAAAAAAGTATAGTACGCCGTAAATCATCGGTGATATGAATAATACGCTGTCGAAGCGATCTAAAAGAAACAAAAAGACGATGCAACCGATTAAACTACCGACAAGCCCACCAAATGCACCAATGACGCTTTTTTTAGGGCTGATTTCAGGGCAGAGTCTTCTTCCATTTTTACCTAAAGTAAGGCCAAAGACAAGGGCCATGGTATCGGAAGACCACGCTAATATAAAAGGTAAAAAAACGAGCATTTCACCGTACTCTAAAAGTCTTGTATAGTATAAGAATACGAATAAGATCACGATGACGATCACAGAAAATTGGGTGTAAATCAGCCCATTCATCGAGTATCTTTTATTAAATATCAAAAAGCATACTTGCCAAAGGAGAAAGCAGAACAACAAAAGCAGCATCTCCACGTGCATTTCTTTTAATAAAAAAAAGGTAAGACCTACGCCAAGCAAAATCCCTGAACCTTTATACGTTTCCACGTTTTTTGCATGATTGAAAGCGTCTAAGAGTTCGTATATGGAGATGGCTACCATAAGCAGCACAGCATAAAGCATGACATTGACATTGGCGTATAAAATCAAGATCACAATAGGCGCACCGATGGCCGCCGTTATAATTCTCTTTAACATAATGGTATCCTTTATTATCTTTTTATTATACTGTTTTTATGTGAAAAATAGACGAAAATCCATTTATAATACTACTTCACATAAAACATAGCCTTACAAAAAGGCTACTTTCTATATTATAACTGAATTCTACAAAAAATGCTATATAAAAAGAACCCGCGGAATATCCACGGGTTCTTTTGTTGTTATGATTCATTCAGTCCGCCAAAACGGCGATCTTTGTTGTGGTAAAAATCCATCGCCTTCAGAAGTTCTTCTTCATCAAAATCAGGCCAATAAGCCTTGGTAAAATAAAACTCCGTATAAGCCAATTGCCAAAGAAGGAAGTTGCTGAGGCGCTGTTCTCCACCGGTGCGAATGAGTAAATCGGGATCGGGAATCCCTTTTGTATCAAGATGGGCTTCTATGACTTCTTCTGTGATATCACCTGGGGAAATCCCCTGTGAGACGATTGCCTGTACAGCCCTTTGAATCTCGTTTCTTGCACCGTGATTAAGGGCTACTTGCACAGTAAGCTGATCACCTTTTGCAGTTTGATCTTCACAGCTTTTTGCCACTTCTTGCACTCTGAGTGGTAGGGCTTCTAAGTCTCCGATAAAGACAATTTTCGTACCGGAATCCACAATATCTTGAATCTTTTTCTTAAAAAACTCAACCATAAGGTCAAAAAGACCACTGACTTCGCCCTCAGGTCTTCTCCAATTCTCAGTGCTAAAGGCGTAGACGGTAAGATAAGGCACGTTGTGTTTGATACAAAGTCTTAAGAGGTTTTCAAAATTCTTAACCCCTTCCCGATGACCAAAAAGCCTCGGTAGACCTTTCTTTTTTGCATAGCGACCATTACCGTCCATTATGACGGCAATGTGCTTCAAGGGCTTTTTCGTTGCCATCTTAATCTCCTTTTTTGATTTTTGGTTGCAAGATTCGCTCTCTGATTTCGTTTGTTACAATAAGAGAGATCGTTTCTTCTTCTGATTTTACGCCAACCACCATCATTCGCCCTTCTTTTGTTGTCTCAAAAGGCGGATTCATTTCTTTAATATGGTAATGGCTGATTTGATGATCACGGAGATACTCTATGGCTTTTTCTAATTCTTGACCTACAAGATACTGAAAGTTCATTACACTTCCATGATTTCTTTTTCTTTATCTTTGACGACGGAGTCAATAAGCTTAATGAATTTATCGGTGAGGGTTTGTACCTTCTCTGCTGCTTTTTTGCTCTCGTCTTCTGTGATTTCGCTGTTTTTTTCTGCGGCTTTCACTTCATCATTGGCATGGCGACGAATATTGCGAATGGCGACTTTTTCTTCTTCTGCGTTTTTATTCAATTGCTTTACAAGGTCTTTTCTGCGCTCTTCGGTAAGCTGAGGAACGGCTAAACGAATCACTTTGCCATCGTTCGTTGGATTGATACCGATGTCTGAGTTTTGAATGGCTTTTTCGATTTCTTTAATGGCGCTCACATCCCAAGGCTGAATCACCAGGGTTCTTGGATCGGGAACAGAAAGATTGGCCATCTGCTGAATCGGTGTAGGTGTACCGTAATAATCCACCTTGATTTTGTTCAGCATCATGGGATTGGCTCTACCTGCCTTCATACCTGATAATTCAGTCTTAAAGATCTCCAGTGATTTACTCATTTTGTCTTCTGCTGTTGTCATAATTGTGTTAATCATTTGAATTCTCCTTAACGATTGTGCCTATTTTTTCGCCCATTAGGACGCGCTTTATATTACCGCTTTCAAAAATATCAAAAACAATGATGGGAATATTATTATCCATACAAAGAGTTGTTGCCGTGCTATCCATGACGCCGATTTCGTGATTCAAGACATCTAAGTAAGAAAGCTGATCGAACTTGACGGCATCGCTGTGTTTTTTTGGATCTTTGGTATAAATACCATCCACCTTTGTGGCTTTCAGGATGACATCTGCTTCCATCTCAGCGGCACGAAGGGCAGCTGTGGTGTCAGTGGAGAAGTATGGATTTCCCGTGCCCGCCGCAAAAAGCACAACGCGGCCTTTTTCTAAATGGCGTATAGCTCTACGACGAATAAATGGCTCTGCCACTTCTCTCATCTCAATGGCGCTCATGACTCTTGTATCGATGCCCTTACTCTCAAGGCAGTCCTGCATGGCAAGGCTATTGATGACCGTAGCCAGCATCCCCATGTAGTCCGCTTGACTTCTATCCATACCTAAACGGCTTCCCGCAAGGCCTCGCCAGATGTTACCACCACCAATGACAATAGAAACGGATACACCCATGCCGTGGATTTCTTTTACTTCCTCTGCAATTTTGTCTAAGATCTCCGGAGATAATCCATAACCTTTTTCACCGGCTAAGGCTTCTCCGCTTAGTTTTAACATGACTCTATTATAAGTTCGATTCAATACCATCCCTCCAAACATACCTTTTCTATATTAATATACCACATTTTAAAGTTTTGCAAAAGAACAAACTTCACCTCTCCCATTGTTTTTCGGTAGAACTTTTACTATTTTTTAAAAAATACAAAAATAAAAGAAAAAGCAGCTCTCAGAAAGAACTGCTTTTTGTTATTTATGGATAATATGGAATTACGGGGTTTTGATCCGTTGGATCAGTGGGGTACGTTGGGTC
>CAYJGI010000059.1:0-7490 GCA_964369705.1 uncultured bacterium | reverse complement strand
CTCACGCCATCTCCATCATCATCGATTCCTATGAGTAATACTTCTTGAAGCTCATCAATTCGAATGGCACCCATGTCTTCAAAACCACAAAATATAAAAATGGTAAACATTAAAAACCATAGTTTTTTCACGGCCTTTTCCTCCTTTTGTTAATGGGATTTAAGAAGGGTGGTCTGATGTCTCTTTTCCATGGTGGCGAAATAAAAAAAGAATCCATCATACTGATTTTGGTTGGTTTTGTAAATGGTGATAAATAGGGTATTCCAAAGACTGTAATCTTAGAAAGAGAGCCCAGCAAAACAAGCAAAACAATACCAAGGCCTAAGATGCCAAAAAGCGTCCCCATCATAATACTGAATAATTGTAACAGTAGTGCAAGATAATTAAGATCATGATTGGGAATGACGTAACTACTAAGGGCAGATATCGCCACCACCAAAATAACGACGGGACTTATAAGCTTGGCGCTGATTGCAGCATCACCTAAGATGAGGCCACCTACAATGGATATGGTGCTTCCCATATTATTAGGTGTTCTTAAAGAAGCTTCAAGGAGTGTATAGAAAGCAATGCTCATAATAATCACTTCAACAAAAATCGGAAACGGCGTTTCTACTTTACTGCTTGCGATGGCGGCCCTTAAGCTATCAGGGAGAACACCGGGGTGATACCGTGTCATCACGACGTAGAGTCCCGATGAAAACACCGTAATAAGTGAAAGACCGTACCTCAAAAAACGAAAAAAAGAAGCCAAAGCGTAGTGGATATTATAATCGAAAGAAGTTTGAAATAAGTCACTAAAAAACGTGGGAAATATTAGCGCATATGGTATCCCCTCCACCAGTAGCGCCATCTTACCTTCAATCAAATTAATAGCGGCAACTTCCGGTCGTTCCGTATACGTAATCTGTGGAAAAAGGCTATCGGGATCATCCTCAATAAAATAAGAAATATCACTAATACTTAAGATGCGGTCAATATCAATGGTACTAAGTCTCCTTCTTGCTTCTTCCAAAAGCTTAGGATCCACAATATTACTCATATAGCAAAGGGATACAGTGGCAATGGTTTGTCTTCCCACTTCGCTATCTTCTATGCAGAGATAGGGGCTTTTAATTTTTTGTCTAGAATACTGGTGTTTGTTCTTATTTTTTCAACAAAACTATCCTTTGCGGTGCGAAAAGTGTTTTCTTCAGATCCTATGTTGATCGTTCTTGCCACATAGCCTTTTGTATCAAAAACATAGGCTTTTTCGATACCCTCGAAAATCAGTGCACTATCACCGCGGTGAATTCCAAGGAGGACTTCTTCCATACAATCTGTCGCCAAGATAGAACTGTAGTGGAGATTCACTTTTGATAATTGTTCAAAACAGGTATCTATTTCTTTATAGGGATTTCTATAGAATTCTTCTAATATGGGTTCAATGATGTGATGGCTGATCAAATCTTGATTGCTCATAGCATCAAAAAAAACAATATACCCTTTGTGAGGTTTCTCCAGTACATCGGCGCCAAAGAGGATTTCTTTGCTTTTAAAATCATTGGAATTTTCATAAATCTTCAATAAACTATCTATCGTAATTGGGTATTGTTCTGGTTTTTCCATAAAATCACCTCGTCAGGTAGTTTTTGCAAAAATACTAAAATCATGCATTTATTTGCAATAAAAAAAGCGCCTCTTTAAAAAAAGAGAACGCTTTATTGTTGTGTTTAAGACTTCGGTTTAATTTAGTAAATAAAAAACAATGACGAAGTGGATCATGAAGAACAGAGGTATTAATACTCGAAAGGATAAATGCCTTGTCTTATGACGGTGAATAATCATCGCCATATAACCACCTAAGGCACCGCCCAGTAAAGAAATCAAAAAAAGGCTTTTCTCTCTGATTCTTTGTTTCTTACGATGAATGGATGCTTTTTTGTCGTACCAAAAGAGTGCATAGGTAACGAGATTTACGACAATCAAATAAACAGTAATATATTGAATCATAGTAAAATTCTCAGATTTTCGCCCACTCTTTTTGTGATTTTTTGTCTATCACAATATTCTAAGATGGGGAGTGCCGACTTACGGGTAATCGTAAAGGCATCACGCAAATTTGCCAAAGTTATTTCACTCAATTGAGGTAATGCTTTAAGGACTTCTTGCAATTCTCTTTGGGTTAAATAATAGTTCTCCGTTAGTTTTACCAGAGACCCTTCTTCGATTTTGATTTTGAGTAGTTCTTTTTGTGTTTTTTCTGAAAGTTCACTAAATTTTTCTAAGAGTTCTTCCATGGCAATAGGATAAAAATCATTGCCACCCATACGCTCATCAATAAACGACAAGAGTGCTTGTTCAGTCTCACTGACAGAAACAGAAAACCCTGATTCAGACACGCTATTAGATTGCACGTGAAGAAGATTACGGTCCCTTAATTGATTTAAAAGGGCTTCCAGTAACTTGGCATCAAATAGGCCCTCCGTTCGAGATCTTAATTCTTCCTTTGGCATGCTTGTTTTTAAAGGATTTTGTCTATGAAATGCTGTAACCGTATCCATCACAATTGTGATGGCTTTTTGTTGTTTTTCTGTTGTGGTGTAATAAACGCCGCCTACGACATGAATTTCAATCATTTTGTTTTGTGCTACCAATGATTCTATTGATGCATCAAAAACCGTTTTATTATAACCGGTCATTTTTATGAAATGGTTTTTATCGATGAAGAGATGATACTCATCTTCTGCCATGACTTTGATCACATCTTGCGGTGTACCTTCAGCCATCAATTCCAGCACTTCCGAAGTTTTATGATCCATTCTTTTTCGTTTTTTTTCTTCGCCACTTAGTACGCTACCTCCCCCTAAAGTGATTACCGGAGAATAGTGGCGCATGACGAAGCGATCCCTTGGTCGAATAACAACAGGCTCTTCGGTGCGGATTTGTATAAAGCCATATTGATTTTCTTCGATGACTTCACAGTCAAGAAGACGTACGCGGCCGAGAACTTCGCTACTTCCAAGATGGAGGTGAATTCTTTGATTGTGCTTTAATGTAAATCCTTTTAATATTTTCACCTTTGCGGTGATGAGTGTTGGCTCCAAGGTGGTATCCTTTGCACTTAGGACGTCTCCCCTTTTTAGATCTTCTCTTTTAATCCCCGTTACATTCATGGCGGTTCTTTGTCCTGCTTCTGCCACGTCTGTTTTTTCGTTATGTACTTCAATGCTTCGGATTTTTACCAGCTCTCCGCCGGGGTTTAGCTCCACTTCATCTCCTACATGGACTTTGCCTTCCATAATTGTTCCCGTCACCACGGTGCCATGGCCTTTGATAGTGAAAACACGGTCAATATAGTAGCGAAAATCACCCTCTGGGTTCCGTGCTTCCGTATCATCTGTCATCGTCATAATCATGGATTTTAGCCCATCAATCCCTTCACCGGTTTCATTACTTACTGCAATAAAGGGGGCCTCTTCTAAGAAAGTTCCGATGAGGCCATTGCGAATATCTTCTTCTACCAGAAATAGCCAGTCGTCATCCACTAAGTCTTTTTTTGTTAAGACGATAATGCCTTTTTTTACCTCAAGGAGATCTAAAATCTGTAAATGCTCTATGGTCTGCGGCATGATGCCTTCATCGGCGGCAATAACAAGAAGAACAATATCCATACCACTGACACCGGCCAGCATATTGCGAACGAACTTCTCATGGCCCGGCACATCAATAATACCAGCTTTTTGACCTTCTAAAAGGTCAAAGTAAGCAAAACCCAGATCAATGGTAATGCCCCTTTCTTTTTCTTCTTTTAGACGATCGGTATCGATTCCGCTCAGTTTTCTAATGAGTGAGGTTTTGCCGTGGTCAATATGACCTGATGTACCTATGATAATATGTTTCATTTTTTTACTCCTAATAATTGGTAAGAATCTCTAATACTTCTTTAACAATGATTTCTACATCGTCGTTAAGGAGTGTTCTCACATCGATGATGTAGCACCCTTCTTCAATTCTACCGACGATGGGAATAGTCTTTGCAATGAGGTCATTATAGAAGCCATTGGCAGAGAAGTTTTGATCACCAAAAATTGAGATTCCATAAGATAAGAAAGTCGTCTCCGGTAAGCTGCCGCCCCCTGCAATGGATTTTGTTTTGATTGTTTTAATGGTGAAATGATCCTTTTGATCTGTGAGGCCTTCTAGTAAACGCATTCTTAGATCATCGGCTACGGCTTTAAGGTCGTTTTCTTGTTTTTGGAAGAGTTCCAGTATTGTAATATCCCCGTTATCGCGATACCTACGGAGCGTCTCTTCAAGGAGTGCAAAAGTGAATTTGTCCACCCGCATAGCACGATAAAAAGGATGGGATTTAATGCGGTCAATGTACTTTTTTTTGCCGACGATAATGCCTGACTGCGGGCCTCCTAAGAGCTTGTCCCCACTAAAAGTCACAACATCAATCCCGCTGGCTACTGCTTCTTGTACCGTAGGCTCATGGGGAAGTCCATATTCTCTTAAATCAACAAGGACACCACTTCCCAAATCTTCAATGGTTGGTAAATCATATTTTTGCCCCAGCTCTGCCAGTTCTTTACCGGATACAGCCTTCGTAAAACCAATCACACGATAATTACTGGTATGGACTTTAAGGAGGGCTTTTGTGTCTTCTGTGATGGCTTTTTCGTAATCTCTTAGATGGGTCTTATTGGTGGTACCTACTTCACACAATGTAGAGCCGCTCAATTCCATCACTTCCGGTACACGGAAGCTTCCACCGATTTCGATGAGTTCGCCTCGGCTGATTACTACTTCCCCGCCTTTTGCCAGTGCCGATAAAGCAATCAATACAGCGGCGGCATTATTATTGACGACGACGGCGCTTTCTGCTCCCGTTAGCGCTGTGAGGTAATCTTCTACCAGACTAAGCCTAGATCCCCTCTCCCCTGTCTCTAAGTTATACTCTAAGTTACTGTAGCCTTGCAGTGAAGTTAGGGCTTCTTCTAAAACAGCTTTTGCAATAGGCGCTCTCCCTAAGTTAGTATGAAGAATAACACCGGTTCCGTTAATGACACGGCGGAGGTTTTTTTTGTTTTTGTTTTCTTTTATGAGAGTCAGTTGAATAAGAGACTCTTCTTTAATTCGGTTTTGTATATTGCAAATAGGCGACGTAATGACCTGTTCTTTGATTTTTGTCCTATAGGAATCAATGGTTTGAGAAATCGCCTCTGTAACGTCTTTTTCATTCATGGAAGGATCTTCCCTTAATATCATTCTCTTTATTTCATCAATTTGGGGTAAGCTTCTAAATAATTGTTCCATACATAACCTCCCGTAGATTCATCTGTTATATTCAGTATAACCAAAAGGAGAGGCATTGTCACCTCTCCTTTTTTGAATTATGCAATAAAATTGTGTTCCCTAAGGAGCGCTTCTGCCTTATGGGCATTATCTCTATTTACCATAACGACGGGACCTGTGCAGCCCATACCGCTTTCTGCATAGATTCCATTTTTCCACATGAGTAGAACAGCATCTTCAATCTCCATCACGTCAACGCCTGAGAGCTCTTCATCAATAATGGTTTTAGGTGGTGCGGTAATGGTTTCTGCCGGTTTTTCTTTGTTTTCGCTTTGCAGAAGATTCTGAAGGCCTGCTTGATTGGCTTTTTGTAATTCTTCTTCTTTTTTAAGAAGGAGTTGACCTTTTACCATTTGGCCTGCATAAAGTATGGCATCGCCAATGACCGGCGCACCGCTGGCACGGGAAATAATATGAATGATTTTATTAAAACCGGCACCGACACCGGGGCCATAGCCACTACCCAGCATCTCGTAGCTTCCACCGCTGGTATAGCTACTAAACAGTTTCATGAGAACATTGCCTGTTAGCGTATCCATGACCATAATATCCGATGTAGCCTGTAAAAGATCATTGCCTCGCATGACGACACCACCATCGGAGCGTTTACTCTCGGTAAAGGTGATATCATAGCCGTTCTCTTGAAGTCTTGTAAGAATTCGTTCAACTTGCCTTGCACCGTCAAGATTTAAGATTCCTACCGTTGGATTCTCGATACCGCTTGCCTTAGCAACGGCGATTCCGTAAATCGTATTCAGTACCATGGCTTTCACGCGATCGGTGTCTGTGGTACCTGTGGTTGTGGCAAGAAAAAGCTCTTTGCCGAAGGCCGGTGTTACGACTTTACCCACAGTGCTCACACCAATGGGAAAAGGATAATGCATTGTAACGGCACCTTGAAGATCTCCTTGATCTAGCATATTACCCATTACTTTGTGGGCTTCTTCTTCTGTATCAACCTCAATGGTTGTTACTTTGTCGGATATCTTTTTGCCAATGGCAACCACTTCGATTTGGCTGTTTTTTGTCATGGCTAAAAGAGCGCCTCTAGTTACTTCTTCTGCGCCGTGTTCGCTTCCTAATACAGTCAGTCCAATACGTATCTTTGGAAGATTTTGCTCCCCATCGGTCAAAAAAGCGGAAACATCCTTTAATATCGTTTGAAGGGCTTTTTCCATCATCGCACCTCCTATTTACCTAGTTCTTGTGCAACTTTGGTCATTGCTTCTGCTAAAAGTGATTTTAGAGTCTCCACATCTGTACCGGTGGAGGTTTCTACTGCTGTACCTTGATTCGGCTCTAAGATGTAAGACACACCATCAAATTGATTGGTCATACGGGCTAAGAATAAGCTTCCTTTACCAATAATCATCACGCGATTGTACGTCCCATCTTTAAGGGCTTTTACACCGTGACCCACGTAAGGGATACCCGAAGGAATATGGCCTTGAGTAGGTGCAAAACCGGGCATACCGTGCTCTTTAATAAAGTTATTGAGTTCTGTTTTTTCGATATCGCCACGCTTAGCTGCAACAGCGGCAATCATCTTGTAATTGGCTAAAGGAACGTTACCGGCACCAGCAGGCTCTGTAATCTCAGGATTTTGCATCTCTACGGAGAATTTATCTACTTCTGTGATTTTCATGCCTTTTTTATCAAGGGGTGCAAAAACAATGCTTTCTGTTACGGCCTGTGGAGAAGATCCAGTCCCAACGGTATGACGTCCAACGATATCGGTACGGATAATCGGGCTTACGCCGTCATTCTCCGTTACAAGAATGGCAAAAGCACCCATCATATCTTCTAAGATGGGAAGACCTTTCTTAAGGTGGTCTTTGCCGTTCATGCCTAATTTTGCTGTGCTACCGCCGGCTACAACGACGACATTATGATAGACACCTGCTTTAACAAGGGCGGCTGCATCGATCATGGCATGGCTTGGACCTGCACAAAAACCACGAACGTCACTACCGGTGGCATTCAATAAACCGCAGACTTCAGCAATGGCTTTGGCGAAGTTGCCGCCGCCTCTTTGGTTCATATCGCCGCAAGCTTCTTCAGAGCATTCGATAACGTAGTCGATAGTAGTAGGATCAATGCCATTATCCACTAAAAGTGTGCGAAGGGCAAAAACACCGGTGGCTTTACTG
>CAYJGI010000058.1:5861-7493 GCA_964369705.1 uncultured bacterium | reverse complement strand
CATCTTCCGCCCCACGAAGTATTGGAGTTTTTATTGTTTTACACGTTACCCCAAGTAGACACCAATCCCATAGCCCATGCCCTGATTGAGGAATTCGGATCCCTTAAGGGCGTCATGGATGCCAGTGTCTATGATCTCTCTAAGGTGAAGGGCGTAGGAGAGCATACTGCCCTTTTCTTAACACAACTTCCCGCCGTATTCAGTCGCTATTTAAAAGAAGGTCAAAAAGAAAAAATTTGTTATAGCAACATTGAAGATGTCAAAACACTGATATGGAATGAGTTATTGCACCAGCCCAATGAGTGTTTATACGTGATTTGTTTAGATAGCAATTTATATATTAAGCATGCAGAGATTCTTGCCATCGGTTCTGTCCATTCCATATTTTATGATCCTCGCCAAGTGGTGGAATATGGACTTAGGCATAAGGCGAGCTCTATAGTGGTTGCCCACAATCACCCCAATGCCAAGGAAGAATTCTCCCCCCACGATATTGCCGATGCCCAAAAACTCGCCTACTTACTAAAAGGGCTTAATATGCCCCTTGAAGATTACCTTGTAGCCGCCATTAACGGTGTCGTCAGCCTAAAACAAATCGGCGCCATGCCCATCATACGTTAAAAATACTTGTGCCCTAAAGGTGCAAAGTAGAAAAGAGGACAAAATTGAAAAAGAAAACCAACTACATGCCCCTACTCATTAACGGCGGAATCTTTGCCGTATTCCTATTTGTTGGCACGCAGTTCAATGCGGTAATTATGGAGGATCCGACGAGCCCCAAAGCCTTAATCATTATCGGTTTTGGTATTCTTATGCTCGTACTGGGGATTCTGATGATGGTGATGAATGCCAAAAAAAAGAAAGGTCAAAATGTAGAAAAACCCCTACAAACCATTATGACCCTCTTCATTCTTGCCATTGTATTAATGCTACTCTACTTACTCATTGCATAAGAAAAAAAAGACTTCCATATTGGAAGTCTTTTTTTATGCGGTTTAATAGTTTTTTTCGACGAGTTCAAAATGGGCTTTTGGATGGTCACATACGGGACACATATCTGGAGCTGCTGTGCCTGTTAACTGGTGACCACAGTTGCGACATTCCCAGGTAACGGAGACATTCTTATTGAAGACTTCGTTCGTCTCAATATTCTTTAAAAGGGCTCTATAGCGCTCTTCGTGGGTTTTTTCTACGGCGGCAACACCGGCAAATTGTTTTGCCAGAGCTGTAAAGCCTTCTTCTTCAGCCACTTTAGCAAATTCAGCATACATCTCGGTCCATTCTTCGTTCTCACCGTTTGCTGCGGCTAAGAGGTTTTGTGTTGTTGGGCCTAATTCGCCTAGGGCTTTAAACCATAGTTTGGCATGCTCTTTTTCGTTTTCTGCCGTCTTTAAGAAAAAAGCGGAGATTTGTTCATATCCTTCTTTTTTTGCTGCTGAAGCATAATAAGTATAGCGATTGCGTGCTTGCGATTCTCCTGCAAAAGCAGTCCATAGGTTTTGTTCTGTTTTAGATCCTTTTAATGTTGGCATAATAATTTCTCCTTTTATTTTTTTCTTTCTAATTATAGCATGACCTCTTTGGGTTCATCTGTCAAGACAATTTTGTCCAAAATATTGGCCGCATATGCAA
>CAYJGI010000058.1:5516-5851 GCA_964369705.1 uncultured bacterium | reverse complement strand
TACTTGTTTTTCTGTTGCCAGAGTAATTCGGCTCATCACAAACTTACGATGAAACATACAACCACCACACTGAATGATCAAATCATACTGGGATAAATCCTTCGGAAAGGCTTCGCCGCCTACCACATCAATATGAATCCCCTCTCCAAATTTACGCCTCAGAATCCTCGGAATCTTTACCCGTCCGATATCTTCTTGCATCGGTGCATGGGTACAACACTCGGCAATGAGGATCTTCGATTGCTCCGTCAGTGTGGGAATGGTTTCTGCGCCTTTTAAGTACGTCTTCAAATCGCCTTTATAAGCGGCAAAAAGAACACTGAAGCTTGTGAGGA
>CAYJGI010000058.1:3044-5506 GCA_964369705.1 uncultured bacterium | reverse complement strand
TGTCTAGAATATCGCGAATCGTCTGTACTTGCGGAAGAATCAATCTTCCCTTAGGTGCTTGTATATCTTGAGGCATCACAAGGAGTACCACGTCGTCTTTGTTGACCATTCGTCCCGTCAGTGTCTCTTCTTGGATTTCTTCCGGTAATACACGAAGGAGAGCATCTTTTAAGTCTTCTATGCCTTCTCCCGTTAGGCTGCTGACGAGTATTGGTTTTCGATTAAAGGTATTCTGGATTTTTTGTGCCAGCATTTCGCCGCCTTCTTCTAAGATGTCAATCTTATTGATGACGAATAAATAACCAATCTTTTTTTCGGTAAAACGATCACGCCATGCTTGAATGGCGTCTTCTTCCATGCCATTAATGATTAAGATGGCAAGCTCTGTTTTGTTCAGTGTATCCAGGGTTTTTTGAAGCCTTTTTTCTCCGAGAGGCGTATCATCGTCAAAACCTGCCGTATCCAAAAAAACAACAGGTCCTAAGGTTTTTAGTTCCATGGCTTTTCTCACCGGATCGGTGGTGGTTCCTTTGTGTTCTGCTACAATGCTCACCTCTTGCCCTAAGATGGCATTCATTAGAGCGCTTTTGCCACTATTGGTGGCACCATAAATCCCAATATGCAGTCGATTGCTACTGGGCGTTTGATTGAGATCCATATTCATCCCCCTAAAAACGAAAACCCCTTTGATTGGTTTTTTCGATATCTTCCATTCTTTTTCTTGTGATTTCTTTAATTTTTGGGTTTTGCAGTCTTTCTACTTCTTTCATAACAAGGGGGAATCCCACCGCTTTTGCTTCTTCACTACCGTAATCAATGAGGTATTCCAGTAGTGTCATAATGGCATTGGGTTCGCAAAAATGGTGAATACTTCCTTCTTTCAGCATTTGCATAAACCGCTCTCCCGTCCGTCCTTCATGGTAGCAAGCGGTACAAAAACTGGGAATCAAATCCATCTTCATCAACCATGTGACAATCTCATCAAGGCTCCTTCGATCGCTAATATCGAACTGGGCTGTGCTTTCGTCGTACGTATCGCCTTCTGTATAACCACCTACGCTGGTTCTTGATGCACCGCTGATTTGACTGACACCTAGTTTCAGTGCTCTTTCTCTCACTTGTTGTGATTCTCTGGTGCTGATAATAATACCGGTATAAGGAACAGAAACACGGATCAGCGCCACGATTTTTTCGAAGATACCATCCTCTAAAGCATTCTCAAAATCCTTAGTATCAATATCTTCTGCGGGACAAATCCTCGGTACGCTGATGGTATGTGGCCCGACACCTTTATAGCTTTCTAAATGCTCTGCGTGCATCAGAAGACCTACAAAATCGTACTTGTAATTCTCAAGGCCAAAAAGAACGCCAAGCCCTACATCATCAATCCCCGCTTCCATAGCTCGATCGTGGGCTTCGGTATGATACGTGTAGTTGTGCTTTGGCCCTGTTGGGTGGAGTTTTTCGTAGTTTTCTTTGTGGTACGTCTCCTGAAACAGAATGTACGTACCAATTTCCGCTTCTTTTAGCCTTTTGTATTCTTCTACCGATGTGGCAGCAATGTTGACGTTAACTCTTCTAATGGCACCGTTTTTGTGCTTCATATCATAAATGGTCTTGATGCTTTCTAAGACATATTCAATGGGGCTCATGGTGGGGTGCTCCCCCGTCTCAATGGCCAGCCTCTTGTGTCCCATATCTTGCAGTGCAATGACTTCTTGCTTAATTTCTTCTTGGGTCAGTTTTTTTCTTTGTATTTTTTTATTTTGGCCATGGTAAGGACAATAAATACACCCATTAATACAGTAATTACTGAGATAAAGAGGAGCGAACATGACAATTCGTTTGCCGTATAGCTTTTCTTTAATCTCCATGGAAATTTCAAAGAGCCGTGTTTTGACTTCATCGCTTTCGTTTGCTAGGAGGACTGCGCCTTCTCTATGGGTGAGGCCTTTTCCTTCTTTTGCTTTTTGTAGTAATTGTTCAATCAGTGAAGCATTGTTTTTGTTTTCTTCTGCAAAAGAAATCGTATCCATAATCTCGCCATGATGAATAAAAGACTCGGCATGGGGAGAATTGACATCATATTTGTGCTTCATTCTTACTCTCCTTAGTTTTCCCTTGCCACAAAATCTCCACGCTCCATGCTGAGGGTGTAGCCTATGGCTTTCATTTTTTCTTGTATGATTTTGATATTCTCACCGGCTTGTAGATCGGTGATTTTTTTGTCGTTGTAGAGGAGGTATTTTTTTCGTACGCTGTGTGGGGTTAAGTTCGGCATGACGACGTTGGCGCCCCACATAATGCCTTTTTCCAGTCCTTCACCATCAACGCTGTTAAGGGCTGTGGTACTGGGTAGAAGGACATTTTTTAGGAGGATTCTCGTAAGTCCTACGAGGTGTAGCGTCTTTTCGGCGCTGCCTGCATTCTCTTCTCCAAAAGGGGTGTCTTTGTGGGGGATA